>CAXRBC010000226.1:0-26475 GCA_964228515.1 Ilumatobacteraceae bacterium | reverse complement strand
GGCCTCGCCGGTGCCGCGCTTGACGGCGCGGTCGATCGCGTCGTTGGTCATCTGCGCCGCCTTGGCCTTGGCGACGACGGCGCGCAGGCTCGCGTTGTGGTCCGGATCGCCGCCGCCCTCCCGCGCCGCGACCTCGAGCTGTCGCGCGATCTTGGCGAACGTCTTGCCGCGCGCCTTGTCGATCGCCGCCTTTTTGTGCTTGATCGTCGCCCACTTGGAGTGACCAGACACGGCTAGACCTCCCCCACCATCGCGACGAACCGCCCGTGGATCCGCGCGTCGTCGGTGAGCTCCGGATGGAACGAGGCGACCATCACCCGGCGCTGCCGCGCCAGCACCACGTCGCCCCGGTGCTCGGCGAGGCGTTCGACGCCGTCGCCGACGCGCGCGAGGCGGGGCGCGCGGATGAAGACGGCGTGGAAGGGCCGATCGAGGCCGCGCACGTCGAGGTCGGCCTCGAAGCTGTCGACCTGGCGGCCGTAGGCGTTGCGCTGGGCGACGACGTCGATCGCGGCGAAGCACTTCTGGTCCTCGCGCCCGTCCAGCACCTGGGCCGCGAGGAGGATCATGCCCGCGCACGTCCCGAAGACGGGCAGGCCTCCCGCGATCCGGTCGGCGATGGGATCGAAGAGGTCGCTCGACTCGAGCAGCTGCGACATCACCGAGCTCTCGCCGCCCGGGATCACCAGCCCCCGCACCCCGTCGAGGTCTCGCGGCAGGCGCACCTCGCGCGCGTCGGCACCCGCGGCGTCGAGCGCCCGGGCGTGCGCGGCGAACGCACCCTGCAGGGCGAGGACGCCGACGAGCGGACGGGACACGGCCCTACCAGCCGCGGTCGGCGTACCTCTGCGCGACCTGGTCCATCCCGATCCCGGTCATCGGCGCGCCGAGGTTGCGGCTGACCTTGGCGATGATCTGCGGATCGCGGAAGTGCGTGGTGGCCTCGACGATGGCCTTGGCCCGCGGCGCGGGATCGTCGGACTTGAAGATGCCGGACCCGACGAAGACGGCCTCGGCGCCCAACTGCATCGCGAGCGCGGCGTCGGCCGGCGTCGCGATGCCGCCGGCGCAGAACAGCGGGACCGGCAGCCACCCCGTCTCGGCGACCTCCTGCACGAGCGGCAGCGGCGCCGCGAGGCGCTTGGCCCAGTCGAAGAGCTCGGCCGCGTCGGCCTGGCCGATGCGGCGGATGTCGCCGATGATCGATCGCAGGTGGCGCACGGCCTCGACGATGTTGCCGGTGCCGGCCTCGCCCTTGCTGCGGATCAGGGCGGCGCCCTCGGAGATGCGACGGAGCGCCTCGCCGAGGTTGGTCGCGCCGCAGACGAACGGCACGGTGAACGCGAACTTGTCGATGTGGTGCGCCTCGTCGGCCGGGGTGAGCACCTCGCTCTCGTCGACGAAGTCGACGCCGAGCGACTCGAGCACCTGCGCCTCGACGAAGTGGCCGATGCGCGCCTTGGCCATCACCGGGATCTTCACCGCGCCGATGATCCCCTCGATCATCTCGGGGTCGCTCATGCGCGCCACCCCGCCGTCGCGCCGGATGTCGGCGGGCACGCGCTCGAGCGCCATGACCGCGGTGGCGCCGGCGTCCTCGGCGATGCGAGCCTGCTCGGGCGTGACGACGTCCATGATGACGCCGCCCTTGAGCATCTCCGCCAGCCCGCGCTTCACCCTCGCGGTGCCCGTGGCGCGGGGGGCCTGGGGCGACGGGGACTGGTC
Source organism: Ilumatobacteraceae bacterium (assembly GCA_964228515.1). Lineage (GTDB taxonomy): Bacteria > Actinomycetota > Acidimicrobiia > Acidimicrobiales > Ilumatobacteraceae > CAXRBC01. Next base: position 24,750 of record CAXRBC010000226.1, on the reverse strand, counting down.
CGAACGGGGGCTCATGGCGCTGATCCGACGGTCAGCGTACCGACGGCGCGCCGCGGCGACCGCGACGCAGCCGACGATCGGTCACGGATACTTGACGCTCGACGGGTCGACGCCCGCGGGCACGTGCGCGGCCTTGGTCTTGCGGACCACCTCGACCCAGGTGCGGCCCGGCGTGAGCTCGATCGGGGCACCCGCGGAGTCCTTGAGGGTGAACGGCGCGAGGGGGTCGAGGCGCTCCCAGCTGCCCTGCACGAGGACCCCGGCCGTGTAGACCCACGCCTCGCCGCTGCCCACGGACTTGGCCACGGGGCTGATGCCGCTCTTGGAGTGCTCGGCGAAGATGAGCACCACGTTCTTCGCGTTGACGCGCACGTCGTCGATGTCGACGTGGGGCGCGTCGTCCTGCGATCGGACGAACACGAGCAGGTCCGGCTTCCACTCCCACTGGACCTTCACCCCGTCCATGCCGATGCGCACGGCGCCGGCGGGCTTGCTCGCGTTGGTGACCTCGGCGCCGTCGGCGCGGTACGAGAACTGCGGCGGGGGCGGCTGGGCGCCCTCCGGCGCGAGGGTCCAGAGCTTGGAGGTCTCGGCCAGCAGGTTGTGCGGCGCGTTGCGGCTCGACTCGCGGCGGAAGCCGCCCTTCTCGTTGGCCGCCGAGTGCGAGAGGTCGACCATCGTCGACTTGCGGATCGCGGCGGACACCTGCGCGTTGCCGCCGCTCCACGCGAAGAGGGGCGCGTTGAGCGACGCCAGCAGGTTGATGTCCTGGAGACGGCCCGAGCGGATCGGACCCACGGGGTCGCTGCCCTCGCTGTGGAACACGGCGGCGAAGCGCGTGAGCATCTCCACGTTTTCCTCGAAGACGATGTCGGCCTGGTTGAGCCCCCACTGCGGTCGGGCCTGCGGGTGGTTGTCGATCTTCACCACGAGCGCCGGTCGCGCGAGGACGGACTCGTCGGGGGCCTGCGCGCCGGTGAGGGGCGCTCGCACGACGGGGATGGTGGTCGTCGTGGTCGTGGCCTCGACGGTCGTCGTGACCGCCGCGGCCGACTCGGTCTCGGCCACCGCCTCCTCCTCGCCGCTGCCCGCGCCGCACGCCGCGGCGACGGACGCGAGCGCCAGGGCCCCCGCGAGGGCGGCCGAGACGCGGACGATGCGGGGCTGGCTGGCGCGGCGGGTCATGCGATCAGATCTCCCTGAGGAGCGCGATGCGCTCCGCGAGCGGCGGGTGGGTCGCGAAGAGTTTATGGAACGCCCCGAGGCGGCCCGCGTCATTCACCCCCGACATCGGCTGCTCGATCCACATGTGCGCGGTGGCCATCGACGCGGCATGCGTCACGGTCGAGTCTGCCTGGAGCTTCTCGAGCGCCGAGATCAGGCCCGGCGGGTAGCGCGTGAGCTGACACGCCGACACGTCGGCAAGCGTCTCGCGACGACGGCTCACCGCGGCCTGCATCGCCCGGCCGAGCAGCGGGGCGAGGATGAGCAGCGCGAAGCCGACGAACGCGAGCGGGTTGCCCGAGTCGCGGCGGTCGCCGCTGCGATGGGTGCGGCCGCCGTTCCACCACATCATGCGGATGCCGAGGTCGGCGAGCAGCGCCACGGTGCCCACGAGCGTCACCGCGATCGTGTTGACCAGGATGTCGTAGTTGCGGATGTGCGACAGCTCGTGCGCGACCACGCCCTCGAGCTCGACGCGATTCATCATCTCGAGCAGCCCCGTCGTGACGGCGATCGCCGCGTGCTTCGGGTTGCGCCCCGTGGCGAAGGCGTTGGGGGCGGGGTCGTCGATCACGTAGACCCGCGGCTTGGGCAGCCCGCCGGCGATGCAGAGGCCCTCGACCAGGTTGTGCAGGCGGCGGTACTCCACCTCGTCCGCCGGGCGCGCGCGGCTCATGCGCAGCGCGATCGCGTCGGACTTCCAGTACGAGCCGAAGGCCATCAGCGCGGAGACGACGAGGGCGAAGCCGGTCCCGAGCACCGGGTCGCCGAGGTAGGCGCCCGCGGCCCAGCCGACGGCGACGACGACGGCGACGAAGCCGACGATGAGGGCGACCGACCGCCGCTTGTTGCTCGAGACGAGGTCGTGCACGGTGCGGGCTAGAAGCGGACCTGCGGCGGCGCGTCGGCGGCGGGCTCGGCGTCGTAGTGCGCGCGCGCCGTGAAGCCGAACGCCGAGGCGACGAGCACGCCCGGGAACGACTGGATCGCGGTGCTGTAGGCCAGGACCGCGTCGGTGTAGAACGGCCGCGCGGCGGCGAGGCGGCTCTCCGTGGTCGAGAGCTCCTCCTGCAGGCCGAGGTAGTTGGCGTTGCTCTTGAGATCGGGGTACGCCTCGGAGAGCGCGAACAGTTGACGCAGCGCCCCCGAGAGCGCGCCGTCGGCCCGGGCCTGCGCCGCAGGGTCGGGCGAGGCCTGCATGGCCGCGGAGCGCGCGGAGACGACGGCCTCGAGCGCCCCGCGCTCGAAGCCCGCGGAGCCCTTGACGGTCTCCACGAGGTTGGGGATCAGGTCGAGACGGCGCTTGAGCTGCACCTCGATCTGCGACCACGCGGCGTCGACCTGGTTGCGGCGCCGGACCAGGCCGTTGTACAGGCCGACCGCGAGCCCCGCCAGCACGACGAGGACGACGAGCACCACGAGGACCGCCGAGGACATGGGCCGTCAGCCTACGGGTCGACGCCGGAGCAGTCTGTCCTCGAAGAATCGCGCGAGCGCCGACGGTCGGCCCGTGCCGCCGAGGCGCTCGCGCTCGAGCACGCCGCGGTAGATCGCGACGTACTCCTCGGCGAGGTGGCGCATCGAGAGCGCCTCGGCCCGCAGGCGGCCGGCCCCCGCCAGCCGCTCCGCGAGCGATCGATCGGCGACGACGCGGCCGAGCGCCGCCCCGAGCGCGTCGGCGTCGCCCGGCGGCACCAGCAGGGCGTCGCGGTCGTGCGTCGCCACGTTGAGGTACCCGTCGAGCGCGCTCGCGACCACGGGCGCGCCCGCGGCCATCGCCTCCGCGAGCACCACGCCGAACGACTCGCCGTGCAGCGACGGCGCGCAGAACGCGGCGCATGCACGCATGCGCCGCACCTTGTCCTCCTCGGGGATGCGCCCGAGCCACTCGATGCGGTCGTCGCCCGCGTGTCGCTGGCGCAGGTCGCCGATGCCGTCGCCGTCGGACACCACCCAGAGGCGCACGTCGTCGGGCACCTTGGCCATCGCCTCGAGCAGGACCTCGAGCCCCTTGCGCGGCTCGTGCCGCCCGACGAAGAGGATGGCCCGCTCGCGCGCCGCGGCGCCGGGCACGGGGCCGTCGGCCGGGCGCGCGTAGTGGTCGACGTCGATGCCGTTGAACAGCACCTCGTACTCCCCGCCGAGGTACCGCTGGGCCAGCTCGCGTGCCTGCGGGGAGACCGCGACGCGGACGTCGAGGTGCGTGGCGAGCCACGAGGCGCCGCGCCGCAGTCGGCGGTACCACGACACGTCGCCCGCGGCGTGGAACGTGCCGACCATCGGCGCGAGGCGCAGCAGGAGGGCGGTGACCGTGGGGCCCGGCGCGATGGGCTCGTGGAGGTGCAACACGTCGAACGCCTCGTCGTTGATCGCGCGGATCGTGCGCAGCGCGGCCGACGGGTCGGGGGCGAGCGGTGCGGACGAGCCGTTGGCCGCGGTCGGGAGGCTGTCGCCGAGCGGCGTCACCCACGTCTCGGGTGGCGGGCCGTCGCACGGCCCGAGCGCGCGCACCTCGTGGCCCATCGCGCGCAGCGCGCGCCCGAGGCCGAGCACCTGCTGCTGCACGCCGCCGGGGATCGTGAGGCTGTACGGCGAGACGAGGCCGATCCTCAGCATCGCGTCAGCCACGCGCGCCTCCCGCGACCGCGATGCGGTCCGACGGCCAGTTGGGCGTGAACACGTGCCACTGCTCGGGCGCGCGGCGCACCAGGCCCTCCACTTCGTGCGCGAGGCGCTGCGCGAGCGCGCCGAGGTCGTCGCGCAGCCGCCCGGCGCGCACCGGCTCGAGCGCGGGCCGCACCCACGCGTGGTGGCCGTAGGCGCCGGGGCCGTAGTACGTCCCGACGGGCAGCAGCGCGGCGCCCGTGCGCAGCGCGAGCAGCGCCGGACCCGCGGGCACGGTCGTCTCCTCGCCGAAGCAGCGCACGCGCACGCCGTTGCCCTGCACGTCGCGGTCGCAGAGCAGCGCCACCACGTCGTTGTCCGCGAGCGCGCGCTGCACCGCGACCCCCGCGTCGTCGTCGAGCGGGATCACGGTCGCGCCCCACCCCTCGCGCACGCGGACGAAGGCGTCGAACGCCGCGCGGGACGCGAGGCGTTCGACGACCACGTGGAGCCGCAGCCCCCGCGACACCAGCCAGCGGCCCGCCCACTCCCAGCCGCCGAGGTGCGGCAGCGCGAGGATCACGCCGCGTCCGCGCGCCAGCCCCGCCTCGATGTGCTCGTAGCCCGTCACGCGGAAGCCCCGCTCGATCACGCGGGCCGACGCGTGGGGGACGCTGAAGGCCTCGACGTAGTAGCGGGCGTAGCTCGCATACGCGCGGCGCACCGCGCGGCGCAGGGCCGCGCCCCGCAGGGTCGGGTCGACGCGGCGCAGGGTCGCCTCGACCACCCGGCGCGTCCCCGGGGTCAGCGCGGCGGCGACGGGGCCGGCGACGGCGGCGACCGCGCGAGGGGTCGCCGGCGTGAGACCGCGCCCGAGCGCGGTGGCGAGGCGCCACACGGCGGCTACTCGACGCGGCGTCGGCGCGCGAAGCGGTGGCGGCGGTCTGCCCGGGTGGCCCGACGCGAGGCGCGGCGGGCGCGGCGCTCCTCGAGCCTCGCGGCGGTCGCGGGGGCGACGGCCGCCTGGCGCCAGACCTTGACGAAGCGCTGCATGGCCGTCATGGCGACGAGCACCAGCATCACCCACATCGACCACCAGAGCAGCCAGTCGAAGAGGAGCCCGACGCAGAGCAGGATGATGCGCTCCGCGCGCTCCATGAGCCCGCCCTTGGCCTCGAGACCGAGCGACTCGGCCTTGGCCCGCTGGTCCGCGATGAGCGACGACACGGCCAGCACCGCGAAGGGCAGGAGCGCGGCGTGCGCACCGCGCGTGTCGGCGAGCCACCAGGCGACGCCGCCGAACAGGAGGGCGTCGGTGACGCGGTCGACGGTGGAGTCGAAGAAGGCGCCGCGCTGGCTCGCCTGGTTGGACGCCTTGGCGAGCGCACCGTCGAAGAGGTCGGGCAGGGCCGCCAGCACCACGAGCAGGAGGCCCAGCTGGAGTGCGCCGAGCGCGATCGACACGGCGGCGCCGAGCGCCACGAGGAGGCCCACCACCGTCAGGTGGTCGGGCGTGACCTTGGTGCGGCGCAGGCGCTCGCCCACCGGGCGGACCGCGCGCTCGACCTGCAGACGAAACCGTCCGTCGAACATCTCGCGGCAGTCTACGCGGGGGGACGGAACTCCGGGTTCTCCTCCGAGAGGCACTCCACGACGCGCGCATCCACGGCGTCCACGAGCACCAGCGCGCGGCGCAGGGGTGGGTCCTCCGCGCTGTAGCACAGCACGCGCCACGTCGGCCGACTGCGCCAGCCGCGCCACACCTGCTGCGCGGACGCATGTCCCACGGCGAATCCGGCGGCGCGCGTCGCGTGCACGAGCGCGTCGGTCTCCGAGACGGTCATGGGCCACGCCGCCGAGCGCGCGTACGCGCCGACGACGGCGAGCACGGCCGCGGCGACCAGCAGGCCCCCGGTCACGAGGCCGTCGCCGCGGTCCTTGCCGAGCAGCCAGACGACCACGCACGCGGCGGCGACCGCCCAGTAGACGTACGCGGGGTATCGCCGCCGCGAATTGTCCGGGAATTGGTACGGCCCGACGAAGCCGCGCGCGTCGAGGTCGGCGGGTAGTTCGTCGCGCAGGTCGTCGCCGGCCCCCGACGCGGACCCGCGCGCCGCGTCGCTCACGCCACCCATCCGTCGCGGATCCGACGCGCGCTCACGTCGAGCGCCTCGGGGAGGATCTTGGTCTCGGCGGTCGCCACCATGAAGTTGGTGTCGCCGGTCCAGCGGCCCACCACGTGCACGTGCAGGTGCTGCGCCACGCTCCCGCCGGCGGCCGCGCCGAGGTTGATCCCCACGTTGAGCGCCTCGCAGCGGTACACGGCCTTGAGGGTGCGCACGGCCTGCGTCACCATCGCCCAGAGCTCGCGCGACTCCTCGGCGTCGAGGTCCTCGAGCTCGCTCACCTCGCGGTACGGGAGCACGAGCAGGTGGCCCGAGGTGTAGGGGTAGGCGTTCATGATCGCGAAGACGCGCTCGCCGCGCCGCACGATGTACGTCTCTTCGTCGGGTCGCCCGCTGCGCAGCAACGAGGTGAAGAGCGAGACGTCGCGCGGGGGCTGCGCGCCCTGACCGCGGGTCACGGACGCGGCGCGCCAGCCATTCCAGAGCCGCTCGATCACGCCCCGACCCCCGCGGCGGGGGCGACGTCGCGGCGGAGGCGGTCGCGAAAGGCGTCGAGCTGCACGCCCCGCTCGACCTCGCCCCCGCGCGGGTTGACGCCCACGGTGCCGGCGGCGACGTCCTCGTCGCCGACGACCAGCACGTAGGGGATCCGCTCGAGCTTCGACGCGCGGATGCGCTTGCCGAGCGGCTCGTCCGCCGCGAGCTCGTCGACGCGGTGACCGTCGGCCCGCAGCGCCGCCACCACCTCGGCGGCCCGGGCCTCGTGCGCGCTCGCCACGGGCAGCACGCGCACCTGCACGGGCGCGAGCCACGTGGGGAACGCGCCCGCGTAGTGCTCGAGCAGCACGCCGAAGAATCGCTCGATCGACCCGAACAGCGCGCGGTGCAGCATGATCGGGCGCCGTCGCTCGTTGGACGGCGTCACGTACTCGAGACCGAAGCGCTCCGGCAGGTTGAAGTCGCACTGGATCGTGCTGAGCTGCCAGCGCCGGCCGATCGCGTCGCGCACGTCGATGTCGATCTTGGGCCCGTAGAAGGCCGCGTCGCCCTCCCCCACCGCGTACTGCGCGCCGTGGCGCTCGAGCGCCTCGCGCAGCGCCGCCGTGGCCCGCCCCCAGATCTCGTCGGAGCCCACCGACTTGGCGGGGTCCCGGGTCGAGAGCTTGTACTCGAAGTCGTGGAAGCCGAAGCGCCGCAGCACGCTGAGGACGAACTCGAGCAGCGACGCGATCTCGTCGGCGAGATGCTCCTCGGTGCAGTAGATGTGGCTGTCGTCCTGCGTGAAGCCGCGGATGCGCAGCAGCCCGTGCAGCGTGCCCGCCCGCTCGTAGCGGTACACGGTGCCGAGCTCGAAGAGCCGCAGCGGCAGCTCCCGATAGCTGCGCTGGCGCTCGCGATAGATGAGGCAGTGCATCGGGCAGTTCATGGGCTTCGGGTAGTACGTGCCGTTGTCCATCTCCATCGGCGGGTACATCCCGTCGCGATAGAAGCCGAGGTGGCCCGACGTCTCGAACAGCCGCGCGTTGGCGAGGTGCGGCGTGTAGACGAACTGGTACCCGCCCGTGGCGTGGCGCTCGCGGCTGTAGTCCTCCATGATCTTGCGCACCGTCGCGCCCTTGGGGTGCCACACCGCGAGCCCCCCGCCCAGTTCCTGCGGGAACGACAGCAGGTCCATCTCGACCGCGAGGCGACGGTGGTCGCGCAGCTCGGCCTGCTCCAGGCGGTGCAGGTGCTCGGCGAGCGCGGCCTTGGACTCCCACGCGGTGCCATAGATGCGCTGCAGCATCGGGCCCTTCTCGTTGCCCCGCCAGTAGGCCCCCGCGACCTTCATGAGCGCGAAGTGCGCGAGCCGGCCCGTCGAGGGCACGTGCGGGCCGCGACACAGGTCCACGAATCCGGAGCCGTTGTGGTAGATGCTCACCGCGCCGCCGGCGGACACCTCACCCGCGTCGGCGCCGTCGGCCGCGCCGCTCGTGACGCGCCGGATGATCTCGCACTTGTACGGCTGGTCGGCGAACAGCTTGAGCGCCGACTCGGGCGAGACCTCGTCGCGGCGGAACGGCTGGTCGGCACCGACGATCTCCCGCATCCGCGCGGAGATCGCCTCCAGGTCGGCCTCGGTGAAGGTGCGGCCGCCCGGCAGCTCGAAGTCGTAGTAGAAGCCGTCGTCGATCGCGGGCCCGATGGAGAACTTGGCCCCCGGGAAGAGCCCGAGCACCGCCTGCGCCAGCACGTGGGCCGTGCTGTGGCGGATGACGTGGCGCCCGGCGTCGGTGTCGGCGGTGAGGATGGCGACGCGGTCCCCGTCCGCGAGCGGCGCGGAGAGGTCGCGCTCCTCGTCGTTGACCCGCGCGGCCACGGCGGCCCTCGCGAGGCCGGGACCGATCGCCGCGGCGAGGTCCGCCGACGACGCGCCGGCGGCGAGCTCGCGCCGCGAGCCGTCCGGCAGCGACACCGTGATGGCGGGGCCCCCCGCGGTGCGCGCGCCGGTCATGACGCGCCGATCCTACGAGGCGGGGCCCACGGCGGCGGTGAGGTCTACCCCGAGGAGGGCCGCCGCGCGCGACACGTCAACGCCCGCGCGCGCCGCGTCGTCGATCGCGCGCACCGCCGACGGAGTGTCGAGGTCGTCGTCGAGCGCGGTGCGCACGTCGTCGAGCACGCGGGCAGCGCCCGCGGCGTCGGACGCGCGGCCGGCCGTCGTCGCGCGCCAGGCCTCGAGCCGCGCCGTGGCGGCCGCGGGCATGTCCTCCCGCCACTCCCACTCGCGGCGATAGTGCTGCGCCACGAGGAGCAGGCGCACCGCCCGCGCGTCCCAGCGCGCGCGCAGCGCGTCGACGAAGACCAGGTTGCCCCGGCTCTTGGACATCTTGTGACCGTCCATCGCGACCATCGCCACGTGCATCCAGTGGCGGGCGAACGGCGCCCCGGTCACCGACTCCGACTGCGCCCGCTCGCACTCGTGGTGCGGGAAGATCAGGTCGCTCCCCCCGCCGTGCAGGTCGATGGTGGTGCCGAGCTCGCGCAGCGCGAGCGCCGAGCACTCGATGTGCCAGCCCGGCCGCCCCGGGCCCCACGCGGTCTCCCAGCTCGGCTCGTCCGGCGCCGAGGGCTGCCAGAGTACGAAGTCGAGCGGGTGGCGCTTGTGCGGATCGTCGATCCGACCGCCGCGCTCCGCCGCGAGCGCGAGCATCGTGGGCGCGTCGTAGTGCGAGATGCCGCCGAAGCGGGGGAAGGTCGTGACGTCGAAGTACACGCCGCCCCCGGCCGCATACGCGTGACCGCGCTCCATCGCGGTCGCGATGAAGCGCCGGATGTCGCTGATCGCCGACGACGCGCGGGGCGCGCTGTGCACCGGCAGCGCGTCGAGTGCGCGCATGTCGGCGTCGAATCGCGCCTCCTCGCGCGCCGCGAGGTCGAGGTAGTGGACCCCGAGCTCACGCGCCTTTGCGAACAAGGGGTCGTCGACGTCCGTCACGTTGCGCACGCAGCGCACGGAGTGCCCCATGTCGACGAGCCGCCGCTGCAGCACGTCGTACGCGACGAAGGTGAACGCGTGACCCAGGTGCGTCGCGTCGTACGGCGTGATGCCGCACGTGTACATGAGCACCTCGGGACCCGGCTCGAAGGGCACGACCGCTCCGCGCGCGGTGTCGTGGAGCCGCATCACCCTCGCATTGTGGCAGGTACCGTTGGGGCGTGGGCCTGCTCGACGGCAAGCGGATCGTCGTCACCGGCGTGCTCACGGACGCGTCGCTCGCCTACGGCGTCGCGCGGCTCGCGATCGCGGAGGGCGCCCAGGTGGTGCTCACGGGTGCGGGCCGCGGCCTCTCGATCACCGAGCGCGCCGCGCGCAAGCTCGGCGATGGGATCGCCGTCGTCGAGTTCGACGCCACGGTGCCCGCGCACGCGGAGTCGGCCCGCGCGGCCGTGGCCGCCGTAGCCCCCCGCGTCGACGGCGTGCTCCACGCGATCGGCTTCGCCCCGCAGGCCTGCCTCGGCGACGACTTCATGGCCGCGCAGTGGGAGGACGTCCGCGTCGCGATGGAGGTGTCCGCGTACTCGCTCAAGATGCTCGCCGACACGTTCGTGCCGCTCATGGATCGCGGTGGCTCGATCGTCGGCCTCGACTTCGACGCGACGCAGGCCTGGCCCGCGTACAACTGGATGGGCGTCGCCAAGGCGGCCCTCGAGTCGACGAGCCGCTACCTCGCGCGCTCGCTCGGACCCCGCGGCATCAGGTGCAACCTCGTCGCGGCCGGCCCGATCCGCACCATGGCCGCCAAGTCGATCCCGTCGTTCGCCGCGTTCGAGGACGTCTGGGCCTCACGAGCGCCGCTCGGCTGGGACGTGCACGACTCCACGGCGGTCGCGCGCGCGTGCGTCGCGCTGCTCTCCGACGGGTTCCCCGGCACGACCGGGGAGATCCTGCACGTCGACGGGGGCTTCCACGCCGTCGGCGCCTGACGTGGCACGACGCGCGACGATCTCCACGCTGCTCGCGGCACTCGCGTTCGCCGCCACGTCGGGGCCCGCACTCGCCGCGCCCGACGATCCCGGGTACCCGCTGCAGTGGGGCCTCACCGCGACGCGCGCGCCCGAGGTCTGGTCGATCACGACCGGCAGCGGCGTCGTGGTCGCGGTGATCGACTCGGGCTCCGGACCGCACGCGGACCTCTCGCCCAACCTCCTGCCCGGCATCACGGTGCGCCGCGGACGGGTCACGGACGGCGCCGACGACGACGGCGCGAGCGGCCACGGCACGCACGTCGCGGGCATCATCGCCGCCGTCGCCAACAACGGGCTGGGCGTCGCCGGCGTCGCGCCGGGTGCCAAGGTGTTGCCGGTCAAGGTGCTCGACGGTCGCGGCAGCGGGTCCGACGTCGACCTCGAGATCGGCATCCGCGAGGCCGTGGACCGCGGCGCGCGGGTGATCAACCTCTCGCTGGGCAGCGAGACGCGCGACGCAGGGGTGCGGGACGCCATCCTCTACGCGCTCTCCCGCGACGTGATCGTGGTCGCGGCCTCGGGCAACGACGGGCCGAACGGCACGGCCAAGTACCCCGCGGCGGAGGAGGATCCGCTCGCCGTCACGGCGGTCGGACAGACTTACGAGGCGCCGAGCTTCGCCCAGCGCGGGGGCTACATCGACGTGTCCGCGCCCGGCGTGCAGATCTACGGCACCGTGCGCGGCGACGCCTACGCGTACCTCTCCGGCACGTCGATGGCCGCCGCGTTCGTGAGCGGACTCGCGGCACTGGTGCGCGCGGCCCAGCCGGGCCTCACCGCGCCGCAGGTGCGCGACGTCCTCGTGTTGAACGCGGTCGACCTCGGCGACCCCGGGCGCGACGACGTCTACGGCGCCGGCTTCCTCGACGTCTACGCGGTCTTCGCGGGCCTCGGGTTCTTCCCCTCGCCCGTGCGCTTCCCCGAGATCCGCACCGAGTCGCGCTTCGACGTGATCCAGTACGCCGAGGTGCCGGCACTCCCCGTGCCGTCCGCCGTGCAGTGGTACCGCTGCACGGCCCCGGGCGACGCGGCGATCGCGGTGCCCGCGGACTGCGCGCCGATCGACGGTGCGCTCGACCGCACGTACTTCCCGCGGCGCGAGGACGTGGGCGCCTTCCTGCGGCTCGGCGCGACCGTGACCGTCGGCCGCGAGGTCCAGGTGCGCGTCTCCGCGACGGGCGGGCGCGTCGCCGGCGTGTGGGCGGCCGCCGCGACGGTGGAGCCGGGGCGGCGCATCCCCCTCTCGCAGGCGCTGCGCACGCCGTCGAAGGGCGCGCTGAGCGCCAAGGTCGTCGGCGGCGCGTGCCGCATCGCCTCCGGACGGCTCGTCACGGGCCCGGTCGGCACGTGTGCGCTGCGCGTCACCGTCGGCGCGCGCGCCCCGTGGCCGCGGATGGTCGCGCGGATCGACCTCGCCGTCGCGGCGCCCACCCCGTGAACCGGCTCGGAGGCGAGACCAGCCCGTACCTGCGCCAGCACGCGGACAACCCCGTGCACTGGTGGCCGTGGTGCGAGGAGGCCTTCGCCGAAGCGCGTCGGCGCGACGTGCCGGTGCTCCTGTCGGTCGGGTACTCCGCGTGCCACTGGTGCCACGTGATGGCGCACGAGAGTTTCGAGGACGACGACACGGCCCGGCGCATGAACGAGGCGTTCGTCAACGTGAAGGTCGACCGGGAGGAGCGGCCCGACGTCGACGCGATCTACATGGACGCGGTCCAGGCGCTGAGCGGGCGCGGCGGCTGGCCGATGACGGTGTTCCTCGCCCCCGACGCGCGACCGTTCTTCGGCGGAACGTACTACCCCCGGCCCGCGTTCCACCAGCTGATCGCCGCGGTCACCGACGCGTGGCGCACGCGCCGCGACGACGTGACGCGCAACCTCGAGGCCCTCACGGAGGTCGTCGGGCGCACCGCGCGGATCGCGCCGCAGGCCGACCTGCCGGACGGCGCCGCCATCGACGCCGCGATCGAGCACCTCCGCGGCGCGTTCGACGCCGAGTGGGGCGGCTTCGGGGGCGCGCCCAAGTTCCCCTCCACCATGAACCTCGAGCTCGTCCTGCGGCGTCACCTCGAGCGCCCCGACCCCGGGCTGCGGGAGATCCTCGTCACGAGCCTCGACGCGATGGCCTCGGGCGGCATGTACGACCACATCGGCGGCGGCTTCGCCCGCTACAGCGTCGACGAGCGCTGGCTCGTGCCGCACTTCGAGAAGATGCTCTACGACCAGGCGCTGCTCGTGCGCGTCTACGTGCGCGCCGCGCTCGGCCTGGGCGGACCCGAGGCCGGGCGCTGGGCCCAGGTCGTGCGCGAGACGGTCGAGTACGTGCTCCGCGACATGCGCGAGCCGGAGGGCGGATTCTCCTCCGCGTACGACGCCGACTCCGACGACGGCTCGGGCCACTCGCACGAGGGGTGGTTCGTCACCTTCACCCCCGCCGAGGTGCGCGCGGCGCTCGGCGAGCCCCTCGCCGCCGCGGCGCTCGAATGGTGGGGCATCACCCCGGGCGGCAACTTCGAGGGCCGCAGCATCCCGCATCGCATCGGCGCGCGCGGCGCGTGGCAGCGCCCGCCCGAGATCGAGCGGGCCCGCACGCTGCTGCGCGAGGCGCGTGAGCGCCGTCCGTGGCCGCTGCGCGACGACAAGGTCATCCTCGAGTGGAACGCGCTCATGGCGGCCTCGCTCGCCGAGGCCGGCGCGGCGCTGGGCGAGCCCGAGTGGATCGACGCGGCGCGCGGTTGCGTCGACTTCCTCGCGCGCGAGATGCGCGGCCCGGACGGGCGCTGGCGCCGCAGCTGGCAGCGCGACGGCACGCCCCGCGCGCGTCACGCCGCGCTCGCGGCCGACCTGGCGTGCCTCGTCGACGCCGCGACGCGCGTGGGTGAGGCGGCCGGCGAGACCCGCTGGCTGACGATCGCGTGCGAGGCGGCCGACCAACTGATCGCGCACCACTGGGACGACGCCGCCGGAGGGTGCTACACGGTCGCCGACGACGCCGACGCGCTCATCGTGCGCCAGAAGGACCTCATGGACAATGCGACGCCGGCCGCCAACTCCGTGGCGGCCGGCGCGCTCGCGCGCCTCGCGGCGCTCACGGGCCGCGCCGACTACGCCGAACGGGCCGACGGCATCCTGCGCCTCACCGCGCGCCTCGCGGCCACGGCGCCCACGTCGGTCGGGCACCTCCTCGGCGCACTGCACACGCGACTCGCGGACCGCACCGAGATCGTGGTGCCCGGCCGCGCCCCCGAGCTGCTCGCCGTCGTGCGCGAGGCGTGGCGACCGCACGCGGTGCTCGCCTGGGGCGAGGCGTCCGAGTCGCCGCTGTGGCGGGACCGCGCGGAGGGTGCCGCGTACGTGTGCCGCGACCACGTGTGCGCCGCGCCGGCCCGCACGCCCGAGGCGTTGCGGGCCGCGCTGGCCGGCTGACCCGCCTCAGCGGTCGGTCGCGCCGCCCCAGGGCGCGTCCCAGCGCCCCTCGCGCAGGATCTCCCCCGCCGATCGCCGGCGCCGACCCGCGCTCGCGCCGGGGCGCCGGGGGGCGTCCGAGGGCCAGCCCATCGTGATGGCGCCGAGCAGCTCGAGGCGCGCCGGCACCCCGAGCGCCTCGCGCAGCTCGGCCTCACCGCGCCGTACCGCGAAGAAGAGCGCGCCGAGACCCTCCGCGTGCGCGGCCAGCAGCAGCGACATGACGGCGACGCTCGCGTCGATGGTCCAGTACGGCGCGGGCCAGGCGTCGCGACCCGCGCCCAGGCCCGTGGCCGCCTTGTCCGCCTCGGCGTAGCGCGCGACGTACGCGTCGGGGTCGGCGAACGGCAGCAGCAGCACGGGCGCGCGCAGCAGGCCGGGCCAGGCGAACGCGGCCCGTCGGTCCGCGGGGAGCGTGAGATCCCAGAAGCGGGCCGTATCCGCACCGCGAAGCGCGACTAGGTGCCAGCCCTGCGCCTTGCCGGCCGACGGCGCCCTCGCCGCGAGGTCGACGATCCGCTCGAGGAGCTCCGGCGGGACCGGCGCGTCGCGGTAGTCGCGGACCATGCGCCGCGAGCGCATCGCACGTTCGGGCGTCACGGCGGCGCCCCGACCGGCGTCAGTGCTTGCCGAGCTTCGCGAGCGCCTCGGTCATCGTCCAGCCGTGGACGATGAGCGCGCCACCCTTCTTGGCAGGCACGGGCTTGAACAGCGCCTTGACCTCGGGGTCGGCCTTCTCCGGCTTCAGCGACTCGTGGTCGAGGAAGCCTCCGTGGCCGTTGGCCTTCACCACGAAGCTCTGGTCGTCGTACTGGTTCTCCACGCCGAATCGACGCGCGAGGCGGCGGCCCCACGCGCGCTCCTCGCCCACGGCACGGTGGTCGGGTCGCGGGATGATGCCGGTGAGCTGCTTGAACGCCTCGAGCCCGTCGACCGACGCGAAGCGCGAGCCGTAGACGACGTCCTCGTCGGGAAACGCCATGAGCGCGCGGTGGAACGCCTCGCCCATCAGGCCCTTGAGCACCGAGTCGCGCTTGGACGTGCGCTTCACGCTCATGAGGCCGATGAGCACGCAGGGGGTGCCCCCGATGCGCTCGAGGGTGGAGAAGGTGAAGCCCTGCAACTTCTTGTCCAGGCGGGCGGCGGTGAAGAGCACCCAGTCGTTCTTGGCCTTGGAGATGGCGCCGATCCCGAACGACCCGCCCATGCTGGCCAGTTCGTCGAGGTCGGCGTCGGTCAGCGAGGACGCGTCCCGCGTCTGGACGACGAGCGACATACGGCCTCCATTCTGCCAGCGGGGAGGGCGATTTCCGCCCGGCGCGATCTCGCCGCGCCGCCGCGCGGCGGCATCACCCGATCGTGACGGCGTCCCCGTACATCGAGCGCATCGTGCCCATGATGCTGTCGAGGTTGACGTTGAACTGGTCGCCGAGCTGCACGACCCGCTCCTGGCTCAGGCGGATGCGCACCGGCGTGGGGCCGCAGTGCTCCTGGAAGATCGTCCCGAGCCGCTCGAGCTCGCCGTCCTCGAGCGCGCGGCGCGAGAGGTCGATGTGGAGCACCATGTCGGCCGCCCGCAGCGGCTCCATGACCTTGAGCTCCAGTGCGGTGAAGGTCGCGCTCGCCTCGTCGCGGCGCTCGAGGCGACCGCGGACGGTCACCACGGCGTCCTCGACGACCATGTGTCCCTGACGCTGGAACAACGTCGGGAAGACGGTCACCTCGATCTGCCCCTCGAGGTCCTCGAGCGCGAACGTCGCCATCTGCTGGCCCTTGCGGGTGAAGCGTCGCTCGACGGACGCCACGATGCCACCCAGCGTCACCACCTGCTCCTCCGTGCGCTCCTGGATGTCGGCGAGCGAGAAGGTCGTGCGGCGCCGCAGCTGGCCCTCCAGACCGCGCAGCGGGTTGTCGGAGACGTACAGGCCGAGCATCTCGCGCTCGCGCCGCAACTGCTCGGCGGTGTCGAAGTGCAGGTCGGGCACGGCGATGCGCTCGTCGAACCCCCCGCCCGACGCGCCCTCGGACGGCCCCGCCTCGAAGAGCGACATCACGCCGGCGTCGCGCTCGGCGCGGCGGCGGAGCGCGGCGTCGATGACCGGCTCGTGCACGGCGAGCAGCCCGCGGCGAGGGTGGCCGAGCGCGTCGAACGCGCCGGCGAGCACGAGGGACTCGATCATGCGCTTGTTGAGCACGCCCTGCGGCGCGCGATCGGCGAAGTCGTGGAAGCTGGTGAACGGTGGCTGGTCGCGGCGCCACTCGACGAACTGCCGCATGAGGCCCTCGCCCACGTTGCGCACGGCGGAGAGGCCGAAGCTGATGACCCACCCGTCGCCGTCGCGGACGACCTCGAAGTCGACGCCCGAGGTGTTGATGTCCGGCGTGCGCACGACGATGCCGTGGCTGCGCGCGTCGGCGAGGAACACCGCGGCCTTGTCGTAGTTGGCCTTCACGCTCGTGAGCAGCGCGGCCGTGTACTCCCGCGGGTGGTGCGCCTTGAGGTACGCGGTCTGGTACGCGATCAGCGCGTAGCCGTACGCGTGGCTCTTGGTGAACGCGTAGTCGGAGAAGCGCTCGATGATCTCGAAGAGCGTCTCGCCCAGCGACTCGCCGTAGCCGTGACCCGCGCACCCGCGGACGAACGCCGTGCGCTCGAGCGCCATCTTCTTGCGGTCCTTCTTGGCGCAGGCCTTGCGCAGGTTGTCGGCCTGCTCGAGCGTGAAGCCGGCGAACTTCTGCGCGACGCGCATGATGCTCTCCTGGTAGATCATCAGCCCGTAGGTGTCGCCCAGCAGCGCCTCGGCGTCGGGGTGGAAGTACGACGGGGCCTTGCGCGAGTTCTTGATGTCGGCGTACTCGTTGTGCATGTTGGCCGCCATCGGGCCCGGGCGGTACAGCGCCAGGACCGCCGCCAGGTCGTCGATGGTGCCCGGCACCATGCTGCGCAGGAGGGCCCGCATGTTGGGCGACTCGAGCTGGAAGACGCCGACGGTGTCGCCCCGGCGCAGCAGGTCGAAGGCCGCGGGGTCGTCGAGGGGGATCGCGTCGACGTCGAAGTCGGGCGTGGTCGTGCGCCGGATCATCTCGTCGGCGTCGGAGATGACGTCGAGGTTGCGTAGTCCGAGGATGTCCATCTTGAGCAGCCCCAGCGCCTCGACCGCGTGCATTTCGTACTGCGTCACGATCGGCGCGAGCGACGGGTCCTGCCCCGACTCGGGCTTGCGCTGGATCGGGAGGTACTCGGTCAGCGGGTCCTTGGTGATCACCACCGCGGCCGCGTGGATGCCGACAGAGCGCTTCAGGCCCTCGAGCCCGCGCGCCACGTCGACGACGCGCTTGACGTCGACGTCCGCCGCGTAGAGCTCGCGCAGCTCCGCCGCCGCGGAGTGGCCGTCCTGGTAGAAGCGCGCGTTCTCGCCCTCGTCGGGGTGGCGCTCGAAGCACCACTTGAGCGGCACGTCACGGCCCATGACGAGCGGCGGCATGAGCTTGGCCACGCGGTCGCCCGCGGCGTACGGCAGGCCGAGCACCCGTGCCGCGTCGCGCACCGCGTTGCGGGCCTTGATCGTGTTGAACGTCACGATCTGCGCGACGCGGTCGCGCCCGTACTTCTCCGCCGCGTAGCGGATCATCTCGTCGCGGTACCTCGAGTCGAAGTCCATGTCGATGTCGGGCAGGCCCTTGCGGCCGGGGTTGAGGAAGCGCTCGAAGAGCAGGTCGTGGCGGATCGGGTCGAGGTCGGTGATGCCGAGCGAATACGCCACGGCGCAGCCCGCGGCCGACCCGCGGCCCGGCCCGACGCGGATGCCGCGCTCGCGCGCGTGGCGCACGAGGTCCCACACGACGAGGAAGTAGCCGCTCACCTTGTTCATGTCGATGGTCTGCAGCTCGTACGCGAGCCGCTCGACGACGTGCGCGGGCAGGCGGTCGCCCCAGCGCCGCTTGGCACCCTCGAACGCGAGGTGCGAGAGGTACGCGTGCGTGCCCTCGAAGCCGTCCGGGATGGGGAACGACGGCAGGACCGGCGTGCCGAACTCCAGCTGCACGCGGGCGCGCTCCGCGATCCACAGCGTGTTGTCGCAGGCCTCGGGATGGTCGCGGAACAGGTGACGCATCTCCGCGGCCGTCTTGAGATAGTGCTCCTCGCCCTCGAAGCGCAGCCGGTCAGTGTCGGCGATGAGGCAGCCGGTCTGCACACACAGCAGCGCGTCGTGCGCCGCGGCGTCCTCGCGGTGGGTGTAGTGGCAGTCGTTGGTCGCGAGCAAGGGCGCACCGATCCGGCGCGAGATCTCGATCAACTTGGGATTGAGCGCCACCTGGTCGGGGATGCCGTGGTCCTGCAACTCGATGAAGAAGGAGTCCTTGCCGAAGATCTCCTGCAGGCGCCCCGCGGTCGCGAGCGCCTCCTCGGCGCGCCCGCTGCGCAGGGCCTGCAGCACGTGGCCCCCGAGGCACCCCGACGTCGCGATGAGTCCGCCGTGGTGTCGGGCGAGCAACTCCCAGTCCATCTTGGGCACGTAGTAGTAGCCCTCGAGGAAGGCGAGGCTCGCGAGCTTGATGAGGTTGCGGTAGCCCTCGTCGTTCTCCGCGAGCAGCGTGAGGTGGTAGTAGAACTTGCGACCCGCGTCGGTGTCGCCGCCCGAGTCGTCGATGCGCCCCCGCCGCGTCGGACGCTCGCTGCGCGACTCGTACGCCATGTACGCCTCGGTGCCGAGGATGGGCGTGATGCCCCGCTCCTTGCACTGCTTGTAGAAGTCGACGACCCCGTACATGTTGCCGTGGTCGGTGATGCCGAGGGCGGGCTGGCCGTCGGTGACCGCGCGGTCGATGAGCTCGTCGAGGCGCGACGCCCCGTCGAGCATCGAGTACTCGGTGTGCACGTGGAGGTGCGTGAACGACGAGCTCACCGCGGATCCACCGTCCCGCGCCCCGTCAGAGGTAGGTGCCCGGACGCTCCGGGTTGGGCCGCGGCTGCGCGCCGGGCAGCTGGCGCATCTGCTCCAGCTGCTGTCGAGCGGCGAGCTGCTGGGCGAAGAGCGTCGCCTGGATGCCGTGGAAGAGGCCCTCGAGCCACCCCACCAACTGCGCCTTGGCGACGCGCAGCTCGGCGTCGCTCGGCACCTCGCCGCTGCGGAAGGGCGGCGCGAGCTCGGCGAGCTCGGCCGCGAGGTCGGGCGACAGCGCGTGCGCCAGCTCCTTGACGCTGCGGTCGTAGATCTCGGCGAGCCGCTCGCGGCTCGCATCGTCGAGCTGGGTGGCGCGGACCTCGTCGAGCAGTTGCTTGATCATCGAGCCGATCCGCATCACCTTGGCGGGCTCGGTCACCGTCTCCGACGGCGGGACCCCGGCGCCCTCGGGTGCGGCGCCGTCCATCGACGGGCCGACCGCCCCCAGGATCTCTCCGCCCCCGAGGGTCTCCGCGTCCATGCGCCGCGAACCTACCAGCGGGGTCGTCAGGCCCTCGCCACCAGGAGCGGGACGTCCATCTCGGCATCGGTGAGCGCGCCGTGCCGACTCTGCAGCGTCGGTCCGTGGTGCTCGAGCGGGTCGTCGAAGCTCACGTCGGCGTGCGGCACCACGGCGACGTCACCGAGGCGCTGTCGTGCGGCGGGCGTCACGACCGGGCCGAGCCATCCCTCCTCGAGCACCCGCGCCCGCGTCGCGACGTGGGCCACGTCGCCGTGGGCCGCCGCGGCGCGCGCGGCCAGCTCGTCCGCGGCACCCGCTCGCGCGTGCAGCCAGCGGAAGCGCCCCTCCCCCGACTGGCGCTCGGTGAGCGCCAGCACCTCGGGCGCCGGCGCGACGGTCGCGTCCCCCACCATCACCTGGCCGTGGTCCGCGGTGACCACCAGGGCCGCGCCGCGGGGCAGCGCGTCGCGGACCGCGCCCACGAGCGCGTCCGCCGCAGCGAGCTCGGCGTCGTAGTGGGGGCCGAACCCGCGCTCGTGGGCGACCTTGTCCACACCGTCGTAGTAGGCGTAGACGAACCGCTCGCCCCCGCGCAGGAGCGACCCGACCGTGACGGGCAGGCTCGAGGCCACCCGCCACCCGTGGTGCCTCGCCCCGCGCAGGTGTGCGTGGGTGAACGCCGTGTCCTCGAACTCGGCGCGGCTCACGACGGGGACGGCGGCGCCCATGAAGGGCGGGCACGGCTGCACGCGCTCCGGCGGCTGGGCGGCGCGCAGGTCCACGCCCTCGGCGCCCCAGCGCAGCATCTGGGCGATGCGCCCCCCGAGCTGCATGCGGTAGCCGACCATGCCGTGCTCCGCCGGGGCCAGCCCGGTCGTGATCGAGGTGAGGGCCGCGACCGTGGTGGTGGGCGCGACGGTGTCGATGCGGGTCGCGTCCATCGACGCGAGCACGGGGCACAGCCCGAGGCGCGCGCGCCACTGGTGCCAGCCGAGGCCGTCGAGCACGAGCACGGCGACTCGCTCGGCGCCGCGCAGCGACGATGGGAACCAGTCGGGCAGGTCGCGCGTGCCGCCGGGCCCGAGCAGCGCGGGCACGACGCCCGTCACGCACGCGCCGCGATAGTCGGGGACTCGTGGCGTCGCCATGGGGCGGTCACCGTAGCGGCACGGGTCTACGCTCGTGCCGTGCGGATCTCGACGCGCGGCGACTACGCGTGTCGCGCGCTCCTCTCGCTCGCGCTGCACGACGACGAGGAGGGGCCGACCTCGGTGCGCGACATCGCGGAGCGCACCGCGCTCCCCCAGCCGTACCTCGAACAGATCCTGCTCGCGCTCAAGGGCGCGGGGCTGGTGCGCTCCAAGCGCGGCGTCGGCGGCGGCTACGTGCTCGCCCGCGACCCCGACGACATCCGCCTCTCCGAGATCCTGGCCGCCGTCGACGGGCCGATCAGCGTCGGCGACTTCGGGCGTCCGCACACGCGCGGCGCGTGCAACCACGACGGTCAGTGCGTGCTGATCTCGATCTGGAACGTCGCGAGCGACCACATGCGCGACCACCTCGCGAAGTACACGCTGGCCGACGTCGCGGCGATCGCGCGCGGCGAGGCGGCCTGGCCACGCCCGCAGCGCTGACGCACGGGATCGCGCGGCTCAGGACGAGCAGCGCGCGAGGACGTCGGCCATGTCGGCCGGGATCGGCGACTCGCGCTCCACGTGCGCGCCCGTCACCGGGTGCGCGAAGGCGAGGCGTCGCGCGTGCAGCATGGGCCGCGGGGCCCGCAGGCGCACCCTCGCGCCGCCGTACGTCGCGTCGCCGACCACGGGGTGGCCGAGCGACGCGAGGTGCACGCGGATCTGGTGCGTGCGGCCCGTCTCGAGGCGGCACGTGAGCCGCGCGACGGGCGCCGGCACCGCGTAGGACTCCTCGACGCGGTAGTGGGTGCGGGCCTCCCGCCCGCCCACCACGACCGCCATCCGCGTCGGGTCGCGTTGGTCCCGGCCGATCGGCGCGTCGACGACGCCGCTCGGGGCGGTGGGCACGCCCCACACGAGCACGACGTACTCGCGCGTCACGTCCCGGCGCTGCAGTGCGGCGACCAGACCCTCGTAGGCGCGCTGCGTGCGCGCCGCCACCAGCAGCCCCGTGGTGCCCGCGTCGAGACGGTGGACGATGCCGGGCCGCGTCGGGTCGCCGACCGTCGCCATCTCGGGGTAGCGCGCGAGCAGCGCGTGCACGAGCGTGCCCGCGGCGTGACCGGCGCCCGGGTGCACCACCACCCCCGCGCGCTTGTCGACGATCACGAGGTCCGCGTCCTCGTAGGCCACGTCGAGTGGCAGTGCCGGATCGGGCCCGGGTCGCGCGGGCGCGGGCAGGCGGTCGGGGTCGACCTCCAGCGCCTGTCCGGCGCGCACGCGCACCTTGCCCGCCGCGGCGGCCTCGCCATCGAGCCGCACGCCCCCCGCCTCGATGAGCGCGGCGGCCGCGGCGCGCGAGACGTCGGCCACGATCGAGACCACGCGGTCGAGCCGCTCGCCGTCGAGGGCGCCGGGGACGACGTCGACGATCACGCGCGCGGGGCTCGGGCGCCGGCCCAGAAGAGCAGGATGGCGCCCACGGTGATCGCGGCGTCCGCGACGTTGAAGACCGGGAACCACTGGAGATCCACGAAGTCCACGACCGCACCTTGGAGGAATCCGTCGCCGCGCGTCGCGCGGTCGACGACGTTGCCGAGCGCGCCGCCCACGACGAGGCCGGTCGCCGTCGCGTGGAGCGCGCCGCCCCCGCGGCGCAGCGCGACGAGCAGACCCGCCGCCACGACCAGCGCGACGACGCCGATCACCGGCCCCGCGCCCCGCGCCTGCGAGAAGGCCATGCCGGAGTTGAACACCAGGTTGAACCGGAGGGTCCACACGAGGTCGATCGTGCGCCCACCGTCGAGCGCGTCGAGCGCCCAGCGCTTGGTGAGCTGATCGGCCACCAGCACCCCGCCGATCACGGCGGTGACGAGCGCGGGGCGGCGACGGGCGGGGGTCGCGCTACCTGCCGAGGGCGCCGGCTCGCTCATGGACCAGCTCGGTGGCCCAGGGGATCGCCTTGAGCCGCTCTCGCGGGATCGGCAGCCCGGAGACCGCCGAGTAGCCGTAGTCGCCCGTCTCGAGCCGCTTCAGCGCCGCGTTGATCTCGTCGACCGTGTGGCGCGCGGCCGCCGACAGCGTCAGGTCGCGCTCGCGCTCGACGACCATGGTGTCGCCCTCGCCGCCCTCGTCGCCGAAGTCGACGTCGCCCATCTCCTGGTTGGCGAGCAGGTCGGTCGCCTCGTCCTCGAGGCGCGACGCCTGCCCGAGCAGCTCCGCGCGGGTCTCCAGCAGCAGCGCCCGCTGGGCCCGCAGGAAGTCGACGGGGAACTCCTTGGTCGGCGTGATGCCGTCGACCTTCGGGAGGCGCTCGATCGGCGGCTTGGGGGGCGGCGGCGGGCGCCGGCTGGCATCGAACTCCCCGCGCCGCGCCGCCTCGCGCTCGGCCTGCGCCTTGGCGCGGGCGCGGGCCTTCTCCTTGGCGAGGCGCTTGGCCTCGCGCTTGCGCTCGCGCTCCCGCTGACGGCGCGCGGAGGCCTCGAGGCGCTTCTCGATCATCGCCTGGCGACGCTGCGCTCGCTTCTCCGCCTCGCGTCGACGGCGCTCGGCCTCCTTGGCCGCGCGGGCCTGGCGGCGCTCGCGTTCGATCCGCTCGCGGCGCTCCCTGCGCTCGCGCTCGCGACGCTCGCGCAGCTGTCGTGCGAGCCGCGCGGCCTTCTCCCGCTTCGCCCGCGCCAACTTCGCGGCCTTCTCCCGCTTCGCCCGCGCCAGCTTCGCGGCCTTCTCCTTCTTCACTCGCGCCAACTTGGCGGCCTTGGCCGCCCGCTCCTTCGTGCGCCTCGCGGTCGCGGCTCGCCGCTCGCGCGCCGCCCTCGCTGCCCTCGCTGCCCTGTCCCGCGTCGAGGCCTTCGCCATGGTCGGGCTACGGTAGCCGCTCCACCCCCACGTGGATGGGCACCCCGTCCAGGTCGGCATTGGCGTCCTGCACCTCGCCGCGCACGTCGTGGCGCGCCGCCAGCGTCTCGGCGGCGATCATCGCCGCGTGGGGCGCGATCGCGGCGGCCACGTCGGCGGGCAGCCCGAGCGAGAGGGAGATCCGGTCGGACACGTGCAGCCCGAGCTCGCGCCGTCGCTGCTGCACCACACGCACGAGATCGCGCGCAGCTCCCTCGGCCTCGAGCTCGGGCGTGACGCGCACGTCGAGCGCCACCACACCGTCAATCCCCTCGAGCGCCGCGCTCGCCACGTCGGGATCGGCCGCCGTGGGCACGAGGCGCATCTCGTACTCGCCCTCGTGGAGCGCCACTCCCCCGGCCGCGACCCCGTCGGCCCCCCGCGACCATTCGCCGCGCTTGGCCGCCGCGATGACGCGCTGCGTCTGCGACCCGAGGCGCGGACCGAGCGCCCCGGGCCTCACCTGCAGTTGCAGCGTGGCGACCGAGGCCACGTCGTCGCGCAGGTGCACCTCGCGCACGTTGACCTCGTCCGCGACGATGTCGACGTAGGGGCGCAGCGATGCGGAGCCGGTCATGGCGACGGTGAGGCGCGCGAGCGGCAGACGCACGCGGCGCCCGTGGGCCTTGCGCAGCGACAGCGTGGCCGAGCACACGCCCCGCACGGCGTCCATGGCGGCCACGAGGTCGTCGTCGGACGCGAGCGCCGAGGCGTCGGGCCAGTCTGCGAGGTGCACGCTGCGCTCGCCCGTGAGGCCCCGGTAGACGTGCTCGGTCACGAGCGGCAGCAGGGGCGCCGCCACGCGCGCCAGCACGTGGAGCGTCGAGTGCAGCGTGTCGATCGCGGCGCGATCGCCCTCCCAGAAGCGGTCGCGGCTGCGACGGATGTACCAGTTGGTCAGGACGTCGAGGAAGCCGCGGATCTCGGCGCACGCGGCGAAGAGGTCGTAGCGGTCGTACGCGGCCTCGCTGCGTTCGACGAGCGCGCGGAGCTTGGCGAGCACGTAGCGGTCCATGACGTGGTCGCTCGAGACGTCCACCCTGCCCTCGACGCCCGCCGCGTTGGCGTACAGCGACAGGAAGTACCACGAGTTCCAGAGCGGCAGCAGCACCTGCCGCACCGTGTCGCGGATGCCGTCCTCCGTCACCGCGAAGTCGCCGCCGCGCAGGATCGGTGACGACATCAGGTACCACCGCATCGCGTCGGCGCCGTGCCGGTCGAAGACGCCCATCGGATCCGGATAGTTGCGCAGGCTCTTCGACATCTTCTGCCCGTCCTCGCCCAGCACGATCCCGTGGCTCACGCACGTGGAGAACGCCGGCCGGTCGAACAGGGCGGTCGCCAGGACGTGCAGCGTGTAGAACCACCCGCGCGTCTGGCCG
>CAXRBC010000225.1:0-13313 GCA_964228515.1 Ilumatobacteraceae bacterium | reverse complement strand
CGGGGGGCGAGGAGGGCGAGCTGGAGGGTCTCGTTGCGCTTCTTCTCGCCGCCCGAGAAGTCGACGTTGATCGCGCGGTGGACGAGGGCCGGGTCGAGGCCGATGCGGGCGGCCTCGGCGTCGATGCGGTCGCGGAGTGCGGCGGGGGCTGACGCGGAGGCGCGGGCGGCGAGCGCCTCGGCCATCGCGTCGTCGAGCATCACGCCCGGGATCTCGATCGGATACTGCATCACGAGGTGCAGCCCCGCGATCGCGCGGCGCCAGGTCGGGAGCGCGAGGAGGTCGACGCCGTCGAGCGTGACCGACCCGCCCGTGACCGTGTAGCCGGGCTTGCCCATGAGGGCGGCCGAGAGCGTGGACTTCCCCGCGCCGTTGGGACCCATGACCGCGTGCACCTCGCCCGAGCGGACCGTCAGCGAGAGACCGTCGATGATCTGCGTCTCGCCGACGCGCACGTGGAGGTCGCGGATCTCGAGGGCGCTCATCGCGCACCGCCGGAGGAAAGTGGGGTGGGGCCGCCGGGGGCGGGCGAGGTGGGCGCCGGCGCGAGCCAGACGTCGCCGTCGCGGACCTCCGCGGTGAAGACCGGGACCGGCCGCGTCGCGGGCAGCGTCGACGGCACGCCCGTCGCGAGGTCGAAGGCGCTCCCGTGGCGCGGGCACACGAGCGCGCACGCCGCCGCGTCGACCTCGCCCTCGGCGAGCGAGACGTCCGCGTGACTGCAGCGGTCGCCGATCGCGTAGACGCGCTCCCCGAGGCGCACGACGGCGACGGCCGACGCGCCGACCGTCACGCGCCGCGGCACGGCGTCGGCGAGGTCGGCCAGGCGGCAGACTCGCACGGCGCTCACGCGGCGCCGACCTTGGCCCGGACCCGCGCGAGCGCCGCCTCGACCACGGCGTGCCGCGGCAGGCCGTCGAGCACGTCACGGAAGAACCCCAGCACGACCAGCCGATCCGCCACCTCGGGCGGGATGCCACGCGACTCGAGGTAGTAGCGCTGCTCGGCATCGATCGGCCCGACGGCGCTCGCGTGCGAGCACTTGACGTCGTTGGTCTCGATCTCGAGGTTGGGCACGCTCTCGGCCCACGCGCCGCGCGAGAGCGTCAGCGTGCGGTTGGTCTGGAACGCCTCCGACTTGTCGGCCCCGTCGCGGATCTTGATGAGCCCCGTGTAGACGCTGCGCGCGGTGCCCGCCACCGCGCCCTTGAACAGCAGGTCGCTGCGGGTGCGAGGCGCGACGTGGTCCTGCATGGTGCGGAAGTCGTGCATCTGCGCCCCGTCGGCGAAGTACAGCGCCACCTGCCGCGCGCTCGCCCCACGGCCGACCAGCCGCACCACCGCCCGCATGCGGGCGTAGTCGCCGCCCAGGGCGACCGTCGCGAGCCGCAGCGTCGAGTCGCGATCGCCGTCGGCGCGCTGGCCACCGATCTGCCACGTGGCGCGGCCCCACTCGTTGATCGACACGTACGTCACGCGGGCGGCGGCCGCGCCGCGGATCTCGACCCGCGGCAGCGCGAGCGACCGAGCATCGTCGGGCGACGAGAACCGCTCGAGGATCGTGACCTCGCTGTCCTCCCCCGCCTCCACCACGAGCCGCGGCCGCACGAGCAGTCCCGAGCCCGACACGCGGTGCTCGAGCACGATGGGCTCCGCCACGACCTCGCCCCGCCCCGTGGCGACGACCATCTCGTGGTCGGCCCCTGCCGCGAGCAGGTCGAGCCCGTCGAGCGGATCGACCGCGTCGAGCGCACGCCGCGAGGGGGACCCCGCGGTCACGGCGCGCCGCGACACGTGGCCCTCGCCAGAGGTCACGGCCGTCTCGTGTGCGGCGGGGGCGAAGTCCTCGAGTCGCAGCTCGCCGATGCGGCTGTAGCGCCAGAGCTCGTCGTCGGTGGTCGGGAGCGACGACGAGCCGGCGAGCGACGCGGCGACGGTCGCGGCGGTCACTCGCCGCCCCGCTTCTTGCCGCGTCGCGCGTCGCGCTTCGCGCGGCGGCGCCCCTTGCCCCGGCGCTCCGCGTCGAGCTCGCTCATCACGTTGGGCGCCGCGGCGTCGAGGATGTCGCGCACCTCACCGAGCAGCGCGGCGGCGGTGCCGTCGTCGAGCCCCGCGGGCGCGGGCGCCGCCGGCGTCGCCACCGTGCCGTGCGCCCATCCGACGTCGACGGACCGCGGCGCGAACGACGCGCAGCCCTCGGGGCAACGCCAGGGTGCCTCCGGCGCGAGCCCGAGCTTGCACGAGCGCACCGCGTCGCCCGTGGCGTACGTGCGGCTCTCGAAGTGGCGGCAGTCCGTGCGCATGACGGTCAGCCGACCGAGCCCTCCATCTGCAGCTCGATGAGGCGGCTCCACTCGACCGCGTACTCCATCGGGAGCGTGCGCGTGACCGGCTCGATGAAGCCGTTGACGATCATGCCCATCGCCTGCTCGGCGGTCAGGCCGCGGCTCTGCAGGTAGAAGAGCTGCTCGTCGGCGATCTTGGACACCGTGGCCTCGTGGCCGATCTCGGCGTCCTGCTCGCCGACCTCCATGTAGGGCAGGGTGCGGCTCTCGCTCGTCTCGTCGAGGATCAGCGCGTCGCACTGCACGTGGCTGCGGCAGCCCGTGGCACCCTCCTCGACCCGCACGAGACCGCGGTAGGTCGTGATGCCGCCGTCCTTGCTGATGGACTTGGACACGATCTTGCTCGACGTCTCGGGCGCGGCGTGCACCATCTTGGCCCCCGCGTCCTGGTGCTGGCCCGCGCCGGCGTAGGCGACCGACAGCACCTCACCCGTGGCCTTGGGCCCGACGAGGTAGACGCTCGGGTACTTCATCGTGAGCTTGGACCCGATGTTGCCGTCGATCCACTCCATGTGACCCTCGGCCTCCACGCGGGCGCGCTTGGTGACGAGGTTGTAGACGTTGGGCGACCAGTTCTGGATCGTGGTGTACGTGACGTGGGCCGAGGGCTTGACGACGATCTCGACGACCGCCGAGTGCAGGGAGTCGTTGGTGTAGACGGGCGCGGAGCAGCCCTCGATGTAGTGCACCTTGGAGCCCTCGTCGGCGATGATCAGCGTGCGCTCGAACTGCCCGGCGTTCTCGCTGTTGATGCGGAAGTAGGCCTGCAGCGGCATCTCGCACTCGACGCCCGGCGGCACGTAGATGAACGACCCGCCCGACCAGACGCTCGTGTTGAGCGCGGCGAACTTGTTGTCCCCCGGCGGGATGACGGTGCCGAAGTACCGCTTCACGAGCTCGGGATACTCGCGCAGGGCGGTGTCCATGTCGCAGAACAGGATCCCCTGACGCTCGAGGTCCTCGCGGTTGCGATGGAACACGACCTCGCTCTCGTACTGCGCCGTGACACCGGCGAGGTACTTGCGCTCGGCCTCGGGGATGCCGAGCTTCTCGTACGTCTGCTTCATCTGCTCGGGGAGGTCGTCCCACTCGCTCACCTGCTCGGTGGCGGGCCGCAGGTAGTAGTAGATGTCCTGGAAGTCGATCTCCGGCATGTTGACGGCGAACCAGGGCGCCATCGGCTTGCGGTCGAAGGTCCGCAGTGAGGCGAGACGCATCTTGCGCATCCATTCGGGCTCGCCCTTCCACCAGGAAATCTGCTCGACGACCCCGGTGTCGAGGCCCTTGCTGGGCGTGAACGCGTACTCGACCTCGTCGCTCCACCCGAGCTTGTACTTGGAGAGGTCGAGGTCGAACGTCGTCATGGGGCTCTGCGTCTCTTCGGTGCGGGGGAATTACTCCTACGCGCATAGTAACAATTACCCGCGCCGATCCCCCAGCGGAGCGCGCGTCGCCTCGCGGGGTCGCGCGAACGCGCGTGGGTAGCGTCGGAGCCTCGTATGGAACGGTTCGGCTTCGTCGGATTGCCGAACGCGGGAAAGTCGTCCCTCTACAACGCGCTCACCGGCTCCAACGCCCTCGCGGCCCCGTACCCGTTCGCGACCAAGGACCCCAACATCGGCGTCGCCCGCGTCCCCGACGCCCGCCTCGACGCGCTCGCCGCGATGTCCAAGAGCGCCAAGGTCGTGCCCGCCACCGTCGAGGTCGTCGACATCGGCGGCCTCGTGGAGGGCGCGAGCAAGGGCGAGGGCCTCGGCAACAAGTTCCTCGCCAACATCCGCGAGGTCGACGCGATCGTCTTCGTGCTCCGGGCCTTCGCCGATGACGACATCCCGGGCCCGAGCGACCCACTGGAGCACCTGCGCGTGGTGGAGCTCGAGCTCGCGCTGGCCGACCTCGAGACCGTCGAGGCCCGCCTCTCGCGCGTGCAGAAGGCCGCGCGCTTGGGCAAGGGCGACGCGAGCGTCGCCGACGAGGCCGCCGCCCTCGAGCGGGCCCAGGCGCACCTCGCCGAGGGCCGGCCGCTCTACCGCGCGGGGCTCTCCGACGACGACCGCGCGGCGCTCGCGCCGCACTTCCTCCTCACGACGCGCCGCGTGCTCGCCGTGGTCAACGTCGCGGAGGACGATCTCGCCGGCATCCCCGCCCAGGTCGCGCGGGTGCAGACCGAGCTCGCGCCGCCGGGGTCGGCGAGCGCGCGCGAGGTGGAGGTGCTCGGCATGAGCGTGCAGCTCGAGGCCGAGGCCGCGCAGCTCGCGCCGCAGGACCGCGCCGAGATGCTCGAGGCGCTCGGCCTCGGCGAGGGTGCGCTCCCCCGCCTCGTGCGGTCCGCGTACCACCTGCTCGGGCTGCGCACCTTCTTCACCACCGGGGACAAGGAGTCGCGCGCCTGGACCTTCCGCGCCGGGTCGACCGCCCCCGAGTGCGCGGGCCGCATCCACACCGACCTCCAGCGCGGCTTCATCCGCGCCGACGTGATCGGCTGCGAGGAGCTCCTCGGGATCGGCTCCTGGACCAAGGCCCGCGAGCTCGGCAAGGTCCGCGTCGAGGGCAAGGACTACCTCGTCGCCGACGGCGACGTGCTCGAGATCCGCTTCAACGTCTAGGCCCTTCCCGTGGCCCGCGCACCGCTCCGCGATGCCTGGCTCGTGAGCGACGGGCGGGTGCTCGCCAGCGCGAGCGTCACCTGCACCCGCGCGGCGCGACGTCGCGGCCTCGTGGGCGCGCGCGAGGTGCCCGTGCCGCTCGTGATCGAGCCGTGCCGCTGGGTGCACTCGGTCGGCGTGCGGTGCGCGCTCGACGTCGCCTACCTCGACGCCGCGGGCGATGTGGTCAAGGTGCAGCGCCTCGCGCCGTGGCGCGTGGCGCTGCCCGTGCCGCGCGCGCGTCGCGTGGTGGAGGCCGCCGCCGGCTCGTTCGCTCGGTGGGGCCTGCGGCCGGGCGTGCGCGTCGAGGTGCGGGGATGAACGTGCGCGCGACGGGCGGCGACACGACGGGCACCCTCGTGCTCGTCGCGACGCCGATCGGCAACCTCGGCGACCTGTCACCCCGCGCCGTCGAGGCGCTGGCGGGGGCAGCCGCCGTGTGCTGCGAGGACACCCGCCACTCGGGCCGCCTGCTCGCCCACGCGGGCATCCAGGGTCCCCGCCTCATCGTGGTCAACGAGCACACCGAGGCCGAGGCGTGCGTCGAGATCGTGCGGCTCCTCGAGTCGGGCGCCGACGTGGCGCTCGTGACGGATGCGGGCACGCCGGGCCTCAGCGCCCCCGGCGAGCGCGTGGTCGCGGCCGCGGTCGGCGCCGGCGCGCGCGTGAGCGCGGTGCCGGGCCCGGCCGCCGCCGTGATGGCGCTCGTGGTGAGCGGGCTGCCGACGCGACGCTTCGCATTCGAGGGCTTCCTCCCCCGCGCCGGCGCCGACCGGGCCGAGCGCCTCGCCGCGGTCGCCGCCGAGCGGCGCACCGTCGTCGTCTACGAGGCGCCGCACCGCCTGGAGCGCACGCTCGCCGACCTCGAGCTGGCGTGCGGGCCGTCGCGGCGCGTGGCGATCGCGCGCGAGCTCACCAAGCTCCACGAGGAGGTCTGGCGCGGCACCCTGCACGAGGCCGTGCGCCACGTCGGCGCGCGCCCGCCGCGCGGCGAGTACGTGCTGGTGCTGGAGCCCGCGCGCCCACCGGAGCCCGCCACCGAGGCCGAGCTGGTGGACGCACTGCGGGCCGAGCTGCGCGCGGGCGCGAGCCGCAAGGACGCGGCCGCCCGTGTGGCGACGCGCCTCGGCGCACCGAGGCGCCGGGTCTACGAGCTCGCGTTGCGGTTGGGCGACAGCGCCAACTGACGCGACTGCGCGACGAGCACGCCGCGGGAGTCCCACACCTCGCCGTCCTCCTCGAACGTGCCGCCCAGCACCGCGTGCGACCGGAAGGTGCACCGCAGTGGTCCCGGCGCCGGCACCGCGCGCACGTACGTGGTGAGCTGGATCGTCGGCACCCAGCCGCTCGCGCCCGGCAGGTTGAACACCGTCGGCGGGAACACGTCGCAGGCCAGCAGCAGCGCCGTCGTGTCGACCTCGCGCCCGTCGCGGAAGGCGAACCACCCGCGCACGAGCGCGGTGCCCGTGGGCTGGCGCTTCACGAAGCCCACGTCGTCGGGGTGGATGCGCACGACCACGCGATCCATGAGCGGCATCGGGAAGCCCTCGGAGCCGGGCGCGCGACGCGGGCTGGCCTCGTACTCGCCGAGGTCGGGCGGCGCGGCCGACATCCACGACGCGTCCGGCGCCTCTGGCGCCTCGCCGAACGTGCCGAGCGCCCGCACGATCTCGCGCCCACCCGCGGTCATCGCCGCGCTCACCGTCGCGTACGACTTGCCCCGCTTCACCACCTGCGTCGCGATCTCGACGTCCGACGGCGCCGCCGGAGAGAGGAACGTGATCGCGAGCGCGATCGGGTCGCGCCGACCCGACGCGGCACGCATCGCGTGACCGACGAGCGCCGAGAGATAGCCGCCGTTGGCGTTGCCCCGGATGTCCCAGCCGTCGTGCACGCGCGCCGCGTACCGGCCACCGCCGAGGTCGGCGTGCGCGATCGCGTCGTCGAACTCGTACGGCATTTCGCTCAGCGTACGCGCGTAGGATTCGCGCGGTGACGACCACCCCGCGCGCGTACCGCGCGACGACGCCGATCTACTACGTCAACGCGCGCCCTCACCTCGGGCACGCCTACACCACGGTCGTCGCCGACGCCGTGTGTCGCTGGCACCGCCTGCTCGGCCACGAGACGCACCTGCTCACCGGCACCGACGAGCACGGGCTCAAGATCCAGCGCGCCGCCGAGGCCGAGGGCGTCACGCCGATGCAGTTCGTCGACCGCGTGGCGCCGCTGTACGCCGCCGCGTGGGACCGCCTCTCGGTGCGGACCGACGACTTCATCCGCACCACCGAGCCACGCCACGCGGCCGGCGTGCGCGCCCTGCTACAGGCGTGCCACGACGCCGGCGACATCGAGTCCGACACGTATCGCGGCCACTACTGCGTCGCGTGCGAGGCCTACTACCTCGAGGGCGATCTCGCGGCGGGCAACTGCCCGATCCACGGCCGCCCCGTCGAGTACGTGGAGGAGGACAACTGGTTCTTCCGGCTGTCGCGGTTCGAGGGGCGCCTGCTCGACTGGTACGCGGCGCACCCCGACTGCATCACGCCCCGCCACCGGCTCAACGAGGTGCTCGGCTTCATCCGGCAGGGTCTCCAGGATTTCTCCATCAGCCGTCGGTCGCTCACGTGGGGCATCCCGCTGCCGTGGGACCCCACGCAGGTGACCTACGTGTGGTTCGACGCGCTCACCAACTACGCCTCCGCGCACGGCTACGGCTCCGATCCCGCGGGCTTCGCGGCGCGCTGGCCCGTGGACTGCCACTTCATCGGCAAGGACATCATCCGCTTCCACTGCGTGTACTGGCCCGCGATGCTCATGTCGGCGGGCCTCGAGCCGCCGCGCTCGTGGGCCGTCGGCGGATTCCTCCTCTCGGGCGGCGAGAAGATGTCCAAGACGACCGGCAACGTGGTCGACCCGCTGGACCTCGTGGACGAGGTCGGCGTCGACGGATTCCGCTACTACCTGCTCGCCGACACCGCGTACGGCAACGATGGCGACTTCTCGCTCGAGGGGCTGCTCGCGCGCTACAACGCCGACCTCGCGAACAACCTGGGCAACCTCGCGGCCCGCGTCGCCACCGTCGTCGAGAAGAAGTGCGGCGGGCGCGGGCCCGCACCCGCCGCGGACTCGTCCCTCGCCCCCCCGGCCGAGCGCGCCGTGCGCGAGGCGACCGAGGCCTGGGCGGAGCCGCAGCCCGCCCGCGCCCTCGAGGCGACCTGGGCGCTCATCCGCGCGACCAACGCACACCTCGAGACGCACGAGCCGTGGAAGATGCCCGAGGGCGATGCGGTGTCGCGCGTGATGGGCGACGCGCTCGAGGCGCTGCGCATCGTGACGCTCCTCGCCTCGCCGGCGCTGCCCAACGTCTGCCAGGAGATCTGGCGACGGCTCGGCCTCGACGGGCGGGTCGAGGACCGGCGGATCGGACCCGACACCGCGTGGGGCGGCTACCCGGGCGGACTCGCGGTGACGAAGGGCGATCCGCTCTTCCCCCGCAAGCGGACGTGACCCCCGCGTCGGGCACGGCGCACGCCGCCGACCGGCCGTGGGTCGACACCCACTGCCACCTCACGGACGAGAAGATCGAGGGCGGCGCCGACACGGCGCTCGCCGCCGCACGCGCGGCGGGCGTGGGCCGGATGGTCACGATCGGCACCGCGCAGGACACGTCGCGCGCGGCCGTCGCGCTGGCGGCGCGCGAGCCCGACGTGTGGGCGACCGTGGGCCTGCACCCGCACGACGCGAAGGACGGGCTCGACTGGGTGCCGGAGCTGCTCGGCGCGCCCCGCGTGGTGGCCGTGGGCGAGTGTGGCCTCGACTACCACTACGACCACTCCGACCGCGCGGTGCAACGCGAGGCCTTCGCCCGTCAGATCGCCTGGGCGCACGAGCGCGATCTCGCACTCGTGGTGCACACCCGCGAGGCCTGGGACGACACCTTCGCGATCCTCGACGAGCAGGGCACGCCCCCGCGCACCGTCTTCCACTGCTTCACCGGTGGGCCCGACGAGGCGCGCCGGTGCCTCGACCGGGGGGCGTGGCTGTCGTTCTCCGGGATCGTGACGTTCAAGAACGCCGACGACCTGCGCGCGGCGGCGGTGACGTGCCCCGAGGATCGCATGCTCGTCGAGACCGACGCGCCGTACCTCGCACCGGTGCCGCACCGCGGCAGGCCCAACCACCCGGCGCTCGTCACCCGCGTCGGCGAGACGCTCGCAGCACTGCGCGGCACGACCGCGGCGCGCATCGCCGAGGTGACGGCGCGCAACGCCGAGCGCGTGTTCCCCTCCCTCTCGCGGGGTGGCGGCGCGTGCTGAGCGTGTACGAGCGGCGGCGCATCGCCGTGCTGCTCGCGGTCACGCTGCTCGCGCTGCCCGTCGCGCTCCTGTCCCGCGGCGGCGGGTCCGACGCGCCGGCCGCTGGCGTCGCCGTCACGAGCACCTCCGCGCCGTCGCTCGGCGACGAGGTGCCCGCGCCGGTGATCCTCGGCGGTCCGCCGCCCGTGGTGCAGGACGGCTCGGCGCAGATCGCCTACCCGTCGATCGACGCCGGGGTGCAGGGCACCGCCTCGTTCAGCAACTTCGACGGCGGCCCGTCCAACGTCTGCTGGGTGCCGCCGGCCCCGCTCGGCCAGACCCTGACCGTCACCAACCTCAACAACGGCCGCACCGCCACCTGCGTCAACGTGCTGCGCGAGTCGATGCCCCCCAACGCGACGATGCTGCTGCACACCAAGGTCTACGAGGCGCTGTCCGACCTCGCCGAGGTGCCGATCCCCGTCGTCGCCGGCTGGTGAGCCGGACCCTCGCGCCATGACGATCGGCCGCGCCGAGGCCGCGGCGCTGCTCGCGCGCCACGGTCTCGCGCCCCGCCGCGCGCGCGGGCAGAACTTCGTCGTCGACCCCAACACGGTGCGGCGCATCGCGCGCATCTCGGGCGTCGGGCCTGGCGATCACGTGGTCGAGATCGGCGCCGGCCTCGGCGCGCTCACGCTGGCCCTCGCCGAGACGGGTGCGCGCGTGACCGCCATCGAGGTCGACGACGGCCTCGTGCGCGCGCTGCGCGAGGTGCTCGCGGAGCGGCCCGGGGTCGAGCTGCTGCACGCCGACGCGACCACCCTCGACTGGGCCCGCGTCGCCCCGGCGCACGCGCGGGCCGTGCTCGTGGCCAACCTGCCGTACAACGTCGCCACCCCGCTGGTGGCCGACCTGCTCGACGGCGCGCCCGGCGTCGCTCGCATGCTCGTGATGGTGCAGCGCGAGGTCGGCGAGCGTCTCGTCGCCGGGCCTGGGGATGAGGCCTACGGGGCCGTGAGCGTCAAGGTCGCGTACTGGGCCACGGCCCGCCTCGCGGGCGACGTGCCCCGCGACGTGTTCCTACCCGTGCCGCGCGTGGACTCGGTGCTCGTGGAGATCGCGCGGCGCGACCGACCCCCCGTCGACGCGGACCGCGACCGACTCATGGCGCTCGTGCGCGCGGGCTTCGCGCACCGGCGCAAGATGCTGCGGCGCGCCCTCGCGGGGCTCGCGGACGCCGCCGCGTTCGACGCGGCGGGCGTCGCGCCGACGGCGCGCGCCGAAGAGCTCGGCCTCGACGACTGGGCGCGCCTCGAGCGCGCGAGCCGCCACACTGGGACGCCGTGACCGCCACCGCGACCGTCTCCGCGCACGCCAAGCTCACGCGCACCCTGCGCGTCACGGGCGTGCGCCACGACGGCTACCACCTCATCGACGCAGAGATGGTGACGCTCGCACTGGCGGACGTGCTCGAGATCACGCCGCACGACGAGGACCGCCCGCCCCGCATCGAGGTGACCGGTCCCCACGCCGGCGCGGTGGGCGCCGACGGGGACAACCTCGTGGCGCGCGCCCTCGCGCTGTGCGGCAGGCGCGCCGACGTGCGCCTGCGCAAGGAGATCCCCGCGGGCGGCGGACTCGGCGGCGGCAGCGCCGACGCCGCGGCGGTGCTGCGGTGGGCGGGCTGGCGCGACCTCGAGGGCGCCGCCCGCATCGGCGCCGACGTGCCCTTCTGCCTCGCCGGCGGGCGCGCGCAGGTGGGCGGGATCGGCGAGGTGGTGCGGCCGCTCCCCCACGTGGACGCGGTCGTGACGCTCGTCGTGCCGCCGTTCGGCGTCCCGACGCCGGCGGTCTACGCCGCGTGGGACGAGCTCGCGCGCCGAGCGCCCGGCACCCGCGCCGGCACGGGGCCCAACGAGCTGGAGTCCGCCGCGTGCGTCGTGGAGCCGCGGCTCGCGCGGTGGCGCGAGGAGATCAGGCGCGCGTGCGGCGTCACGCCGACGCTCGCGGGCAGCGGGGCGACGTGGTGGCTCGACGGCGACCACGGCGACGCCGCGCGCGCGATCAACGGCGCGACGGTCGTGGTGACCCGCACGCTCGACACGCGCGGGTGAGGCCCGCGCGCGGCGCGGGCCGGACGGCTACTTGTTGCGCTGAGCGCGGGTGCGACGAAGCATCTTCTTGTGCTTCTTCTTGCGCATCCGCTTGCGGCGACGCTTGACGAGTGATCCCATGCGCCGCCGACGATAGCGCGCCGCGCGGGTGCGATCGCGCCGCGCACCGAGCGTGCGCCGGCCGTAGGATGTGGGTGCCACGCTCCGGGGTCGTTCAATGGCAGGACGACGGGTTTTGGTCCCGTATATAGGGGTTCGAATCCTCTCCCCGGAACGATCCCCACGACGATCGCGACGGGACCCGCCGGCTGCGCGCGGCGCGCCACGGTCCGCGGGCGTGTGATATCACGGCGGGCATGGCGGTCTACGCGGTGATCCTCGCGGCGGGCGAGGGCACGCGGATGCGCTCCACCCGCCCCAAGCCGCTCCACGCGATGTGCGGCCTGCCGATGGTGATCCACGTGATCGGGGCGCTGCGCGACGTCGCGCCGGCCCGCACCATCGTGGTCACGGGCCACGCCGCCGACGAGGTGCGGCGCGAGGTCTCGGCGCGCGCCCCGGAGTGGGCGCGCGTCGCATTCTCCCGACAGGAGGCGCAATTGGGCACGGGCGACGCCGCGCGGGCGGGGCTCGAGGGGCTGGAGCCGCTCGCGGGGCCCGAGCTCGACGACGCGAGCACCGTGGTGGTGATGCCCGGCGACACCCCGCTCCTGCGGCCCGCCACGGTCGCCGCGCTCGTCGAGGAGCACGAGAAGACGGGCAACGCCGCGACCCTGCTCACGGCCCACGTCGACGATCCGTTCGGCTACGGGCGAGTGTTGCGGGGCCGCGAGGACCGCGTGGTGGGCGTGGTCGAGGAGCGCGATGCGACCCCGGAGCAGCGGGCGATCGCCGAGGTCAACACCAGCATCTACGCGTTCCGCCGCGACCTGCTGGGGCCGGCGCTGCGGCGCATCGAGAATCGCAACTCCCAGCGCGAGTACTACCTGACCGACGTCGTCGGGGTGCTGGCGGGCATGGGCCACCGCGTGGGATCGCACACGGCGCCCGCGGCCGAGGTCACGGGGGTCAACGACCGGTGGCAGCTGGCGCTCGCCGAGCGCGAGCTGCGGGCGCGGACCAACAGGGAGTGGCTCCTGCGGGGGGTCACCATGTTCGACCCTCGGCAGACGTTCGTCGACGTGACGGTCGAGATCGGCCGCGACGTGACGCTGCTGCCGGGCACGATCCTGCAGGGCGCGACGCGCATCGGGGACGGCTGCGAGGTCGGGCCGGACACCCGTCTCGTGGACTCGGTCGTGGGCGACGGCGCGCGCGTCGAGCAGACGGTGGCGCGCGGCGCGACGATCGGGGCGGGCGCGGTGGTCGGACCGTACGCGCACCTCGCCGAGGGTGACGCGGTCGCGGACGGCGTGGTCACCGGTGCGTTCTATGATGGGCGCGCAACGGGGGGTCGGGGCACGTGAACTCGTCGATCGACAAGGTCACCACCAAGCGGATGGCGCTCTACACCGGGCGCACGCACCCCGGCCTCGCCGACGAGGTGGCCCAGCACCTGGGCGTGCGGCTCGGCACCGCGAGCGTCACCGAGTTCTCCAACGGCGAGTTGCGGCCGCGCTTCGGAGAGTCGATCCGCGGCGGCGACGTGTTCATCATGCAGACGCACTGCGGCGTGGACGGCCGCAGCATCAACGACTCGATCATGGAGCAGCTGATCATGATCGACGCCGCGTACCGCGCGTCGGCCAAGCGCATCACGGCGGTCTGCCCCTTCTATGGGTACGCGCGCCAAGACCGCAAGGCCGAGGGCCGCGAGCCGATCACCGCCCGCCTCCTCGCCGATCTCTTCAAGGCGGCGGGCTCGAAGCGCATGGTCTCGATCGACCTGCACTCGGGCCAGATCCAGGGATT
>CAXRBC010000224.1:0-7431 GCA_964228515.1 Ilumatobacteraceae bacterium | reverse complement strand
GGGCGGGTAGAACCGCGCGAGCTTGTAACAGGTGTAGATGAACTCCGCGCCCACGGCCCATCCAACCTACCCGCGGGCGCCCCGTGGTACGGTCGCCCGCATGGAACTCTTCGACACCTACGTCCTCGGCAACTTCTTCTTCCGCTGGCTCCACATCCTCGTGGGCATCGCGTGGATCGGGCTGCTCTACTACTTCAACCTCGTGCAGGTGCCCGCGTTCGCGGCGTACGGCGACGACGGCAAGTCGCGCAACGTCGCGATCGACAAGGTCGCGCGCCGCGCGCTCTGGTGGTTCCGCTGGGCCGCGATCGCGACGCTGGTGACGGGCATCCTCATCACCGGCCTGATCGAGAACTACTACCAGGACTTCTTCGCCGAGGGCAACGCGCTCGCGCACAACGTGACGATCACGCTCGGCATGCTGCTCGGCATCACGATGGCGGCCAACGTCTGGATGGTCATCTGGAAGAACCAGAAGGTCGTGCTCGCCAACGCGGTCAACGTGCTGGGTGGCGCGCAGCCGGACCCCAACGCGGCGACGGCGGGGCGCAAGGCCCTGCTCGCCTCGCGGCAGAACTTCATCTTCTCGTTCTCGATGCTCTGGTACATGGTCGGCTCCGTGCACTTCTACGCGACCAACTTCGGCGAGACCTCGGCGAGCAACGCGATGACGTACCTGATCATCGGCATCGTGCTGGCGGCCCTGCTGCAGATCAACGCGCTCGGCAAGCTCGGCGGCACGGCGAACACCAACAAGTTGCTCTGGCCGTACGAGTCGCACAAGAACGCGATGATCACCGGCGGGATCCTCTGGCTCGTGCTCTGGATCCTCTCGGAGGTCCTGCTCAAGTAACCCGTACGATGGGGCGCGATGGCTGACGGCCCGCGCCCCGAGGAGTTCGGCGCGAACTCCTGGCTCGTCGAGGAGATGTACGAGCGGTTCCGCGACGACCCGCTCGCCGTCTCGCCGACGTGGCGGGAGTACTTCAGCGACTACGTCCCCGTGGCGGTGGCCAATGGCGCCGCGCCGCGCGCCGCGCAGTCGGCGCCCGTCGCCGTCGGGGTCGCCCGGGACAACGGGGCGGCGCCCGTGGCCGCCGAGCCGGACCCGAGCGGGGCCATCCGTCGGGTCGCCCCGCCACCCGAGGTGCCGTCGGAGCCCGTCGACCTCGGGGCGCTGGAGCAGCGCGAGCCCGAGCCCATGCGGGGCGTCGCGGCGAGCATCGCGGCCAACATGGAGCGCAGCCTCGGCATGCCGACCGCGACGAGCGTGCGCCAGGTGCCCGCCAAGCTCCTCGAGGTCAACCGCCGGGTGATCAACGGCTACCGGGGCCGCTCGGGCTCGAGCAAGGTGAGCTTCACGCACCTCATCGCCTGGGCGGTGGTCCGTGCGATCGCCGACGCCGTGCCCAACATGGGCAGCGTCCACACGGCGGACCCGGACGGCAGGCCGATGGTCACCCGGCACGAGCGGGTCAACCTCGGGCTCGCCGTCGACGTCGACAAGGGTGCGGGCCAGCGCAGCCTCGTCGTGCCGGTGCTGCGCAACGCCGACACGCTGGACTTCGCGACGTTCCTCGCCGCATACGACGACATCCTCCGGCGGGTGCGGGCCAACAAGCTCACGCCCGAGGACTTCAAGGGCGCCAACGTGAGCGTGACCAACCCCGGGACGATCGGCACCGTGCAGTCGGTGCCGCGCCTGATGGTGGGGCAGGGGACGATCGTCGGGGTCGGAGCGATCGACTACCCCGCCGAGTTCCAGGGCGCCGACGAGCGCACGCTCAGCCGACTCGGCGTCTCCAAGGTCGTGACGCTGACGAGCACGTACGACCACCGCGTCATCCAGGGGGCGGAGTCCGGCCTGTTCCTCAAGCGGGTGCACGAGCTGTTGCTGGGGGAGCACGAGTTCTACGCCGAGGTCTTCCGCAGCCTCGGCGTGCCGTACGAGTCGGTGCGGTGGCGCACCGATCACAACTCGCTCGACGACGAGGACGCCCGCCTCCACAAGCAGATGCAGATCGCGACCCTGATCCGCGTGCACCGCGTGCGCGGCCACCTGATCGCCGACCTCGACCCCCTGCGCTGGCGGGAGCCCCGGATGCCGAGGGAGCTGGACCCCGCCACCTACGGGCTGACGCTGTGGGACCTCGACCGCGAGTTCCTCACCGGGGGCGTGGGCGGCGTGGAGCGCGCGACGCTGGGCGAGCTGCTCGGCGTGTTGCGCGACGCCTACTGCCGCACGATCGGCGTCGAGTACATGCACATCCAGGACACCGACGAACAGCGCTGGATCCAGGAGCACGTCGAGGGCGTGCGGCGCAACGACTTCGCCGTCGACCGCGACCTGCTGCTGCGGCGCCTCAACGCGGCGGAGGCCTTCGAGCGGGTCCTCGCCACCAAGTACGTGGGGACCAAGCGTTTCGGTCTCGAGGGTGCCGAGTCGGCGATCCCGATGCTCGACGACATCCTCGACCGCGCGGCGGACGACGGGATCTCCGCGACGATCATCGGCATGGCCCACCGCGGCCGACTCAACGTGCTCGCCAACGTCGTGGGCAAGGACTACGACCAGATCTTCCACGAGTTCGAGGGGCACGTGGACGAGGACTCGGTGCAGGGCTCGGGTGACGTCAAGTACCACCTGGGCGCGAGCGGCACGTACACCTCGCGCGCGGGGGCCGCGATGCGCGTGGAGTTGCTGTCGAACCCCAGCCACCTCGAGACCGTCGACCCGATCGTGCTGGGCGCGGCCCGCGCGCGACAGGACCTGATCGACCGCCCCGGCGAGTTCGGCGTGCTGCCGTTGCTCATCCACGGCGACGCCGCCTTCGCCGGTCAGGGCGTCGTGGCCGAGTGCCTCGCGATGAGCGACACGAGCGGCTACCGCGTCGGCGGCACGATCCACCTGATCATCAACAACCAGATCGGCTTCACGACCTCGCCCGAGTACGCGCGCTCGTCGCAGTACTGCAGCGACGTGGCCAAGACGGTGCAGGCCCCGATCTTCCACGTGAACGGCGACGACCCCGAGGCCTGCGTGCGGGTCGCGCACCTGGCCTACGAGTACCGCCAGCGATTCCACAAGGACGTCGTGATCGACCTCGTTTGCTACCGGCGCCACGGTCACAACGAGGGCGACGACCCCAGCTACACGCAGCCGCTCATGTACAAGGCGATCGCCGCGCGGCGCAGCGTGCGCAAGCTCTACGTCGAGTCGCTCGTGAAGCGCGGCGAGCTGACGCTCGAGCAGGCCGAGGCCTCGCTCGCCGACTACCAGGCGCAGTTGCAGCGCGCCCTCGACGACACGCGGGCCCACGCTCCCGCGGACGTGCGGGTGCCGCGCCCGCCCACCCCCGTCGGCGTGCTCCCGCACGTGGAGACCGGCGTGCCGCGCGCGACGCTGGACGCGGTCATGGCGCAATTGCGCGCCTACCCCGAGGGATTCACCGTGCACCCCAAGCTGCTCAAGCAGTTCGAGGCCCGCGACGCCACGTACGCGAACGACGGCGAGGTGGACTGGGCCACCGGCGAGGCCCTCGCCTTCGGCTCGCTCGTGCTCGAGGGCACGTCGGTGCGGCTCGCGGGCGAGGACACGCGCCGCGGCACCTTCAGCCAGCGCCACGCCGTGCTCGTGGACCACGTGGACGAGCGGCGCTGGACGCCGCTCAACGCGTTCCCCGGGGCGCCCGCACGATTCTGGATCTACGACTCGCTGCTCTCGGAGTACGCGGCCGTGGGCTTCGAGTACGGCTACGCGCACGCCAACCCGGCGGCGCTCGTGGCGTGGGAGGCGCAGTTCGGCGACTTCGTCAACGGCGCGCAGATCATCATCGACCAGTACCTCGTGGCCGCCGAGGACAAGTGGGGCCAGCAGAACGGTCTCGTGTTGTTGCTGCCGCACGGCTTCGAGGGCCAGGGCCCCGAGCACTCGTCGGCGAGGATCGAGCGGTTCCTGCAGCTCTGTGCCGAGGACAACATCCAGGTCTGCAACGCCACGACGGCGGGCCAGTACTTCCACCTGCTGCGCCGACAGGTGCGCCGCGACGTGCGCAAGCCGCTCGTCGTCTTCACCCCCAAGCAGCCGCTGCGCATGCGCGAGTCGCGCTCGCGCGTCGACGAACTGGTGCGCGGGTCCTTCCAGGAGGCGCTCGACGACCACACCGTGGCGGACCGCGGTGCGGTGCGCCGGGTGGTGCTCTGCAGCGGCAAGGTCGCGTGGGACGCGTTGGCCGAGCGCGATCGCCTGCGCGCGCCCGCGGCGATCGTGCGCGTCGAGCAGCTCTACCCGTTCCCCGAGCAGCGGATCCGCGAGATCCTCGCCGGCTACCCGCAGGCGCGCGAGCTCGTGTGGCTCCAGGAGGAGCCGGAGAACATGGGCGCCTGGAACTTCGTCGAGCAGCGCATCTGGCGGCTCAAGGCCGAGGGCTACGACCTGCGCCACGTCGCGCGCGTGGAGTCGGGGAGCCCCGCGACCGGGAGCAAGACGATCCACGATCAGGAGCTGGCCGAGCTCCTGCAGATGACGTTCGCCGGACTCTGACGTGTCGCCGCGGATGGCCACCCACGTGGTGGTGGACGGCTCCAACATCGCGACGGAGGGCCGCGAGGCCCCGAGCCTCGCGCAGCTCAACGAGGCGGTCCTCGCGCTGCTCGCGGAGCACCCCGAGACGAAGTTGACGGTGGTCGTGGATGCGACCTTCGGGCATCGCATCGGGCGCAAGGAGGTGGCGGACTTCGACGCCGCGATCGCCAACAACGAGATCGTGTGCCCGCCGGCGGGCGCGATGGGTCGCGGCGACGGATTCGTGCTCATGATCGCCGACAAGGTGAAGGCGGCCGTGCTGTCCAACGACAGCTTCCAGGAGTTCCAGGACGAGTACCCCTGGCTCTTCGACGAGGGTCGGCTCGTCGGGGGCAAGCCCGTGCCCAACGTGGGGTGGGTGTTCATCACGCGGCTGCCCGTGCGCAAGAAGTCGGAGCGAGCCTCGCGCACCGCCCGCGCGGGCCGCGGGTCGGGACGCGCGTCCGGTCGCGCGGCCAAGCCGGAGCTCAACGAGGAGGACCGCTTCGAGGAGTTCGTGCGGCGCAACCCCGTGGGCGCCAAGGTGCGCGGCGTCGTCGAGGGCTACTCCTCGCACGGCATCTACGTCGCGATCGACGGCGTGCGCGGGTACCTACCGCTCAAGTCGATCGCCAAGCCCGCGCCTCGCAGCGGTCGCGAGTACGCGAAGCCGGGCGCCAACCTGTCGCTGGTCGTCGTCGAGCACTCGCACGCGCGGCGCAGCGTGGACGTGGCGGTGCCGGGATTCGAGCCCCGACCCGCGGCGCGGCCCGCGCAGGCGAAGGGCGCGTCGCGCCCGCGCCGGCGTTCGCGCGGCGCCAAGAAGCGCTGACGTGCTGCTCGCGACCTGGAACGTCAACTCGCTGAAGGCCCGCCTCCCGCGCGTCACCGAGTGGGTGGCCGACGTGCGGCCCGACGTGCTGTGCATGCAGGAGACCAAGATGAAGGACGCGGCCTTCCCCGCACTCGCCTTCGAGGAGATGGGGTACGCGACGGCGCACTTCGGCCAGGGCCAGTGGAACGGCGTCGCGATCGCGTCGCGGGTGGGCCTCGAGGACGTGCGCGTCAACTTCGCCGACGGGATCGAGCCGGACGCCGAGGCGCGCATCGTGACCGCGACCTGCGGCGGGGCGAGGGTCGTGTGCGTCTACGTCCCCAACGGCCGGGCGCTCGACCACGACCACTACCGCTACAAGTTGTCGTGGATGGCCAGGCTGCGGGACCACGTCGCGGCGCTGGGCGGCGCCGGCGACGACGTGGTGGTGACCGGGGACTTCAACATCGCGCCGTCCGACGCCGACGTCTGGGACCCGGCCGCGCTCGAGGGCGCGACGCACGTGAGCGCCCCCGAGCGCGAGGCGCTCGGC
Source organism: Ilumatobacteraceae bacterium (assembly GCA_964228515.1). Classification (GTDB taxonomy): domain Bacteria; phylum Actinomycetota; class Acidimicrobiia; order Acidimicrobiales; family Ilumatobacteraceae; genus CAXRBC01. Next base: position 1,500 of record CAXRBC010000224.1, on the reverse strand, counting down.
GCGCTGATGGGGTGGGGGCTGCGCGACGTGGTGCGTGAGATGCACCCCGAGCCGGGCATCTACTCGTGGTGGGACTACCGCAACGGGAGCTTCCACCGCGGGTGGGGGATGCGCATCGACCTCGTGCTCGCGACCGCGTCGATGGCCGCGCGCGCCACCTGGTCGGGCGTGGATCGCAACGCCCGCAAGGGCGAGCAGCCGAGCGATCATGCGCCCGTGCTCGTGGACTTCGCGTGAGCGCGGACGCGCCGCGCGCGACGCCCGGCAACCCGTTCGCCAACTTCCACCTGCGCGGCGGGGCGCCGCCGCCCGAGGTGGTGGCGCGGTCGCGGATGGCCGAGTCGGTTCGCGCGCTGCTGCACGAGGTGCTCTCGACGTCCGCCCCGGTCGAGGAGTTGGAGGAGGTGCACGGGCTGCTCGAGCGCGCGGTCGCGCGCCTCGCCGAGCGCGGACACAGCCGCCGCTACGAGGGGCCCGCGGAGGGCGCGCTCGCGGAGCGGCCCGGGACGTTCCTCGATCGAAGCCCGATCATCGGAGACCTCAACGCGATCGCGCGCCCGATGCGCATGACCATCGAGGGCGACGGCGGCACCGGCTCGGTGGTCGTGGGCCGCGTCGAGTTCGGCGATCCGTACGAGGGGCCACCGGGGTGCGTGCACGGGGGCTTCATCGCCGCGTACTTCGACGAGGTGGTCGGGATGGCGCAGTCGCTGAGCGGCAACCCCGGGATGACCGTGCACCTCGAGGTGGACTACCGCGCGCCGACGCCGCTGCACCGGCCCCTCGAATTCCGAGGGTGGGTCGTGGCGATCGAGGGGCGCAAGATCCACGTCGCCGGCTCGCTGCATCACGGCGGGACGCTCTGCGCCGAGGCCAAGGGGCTCTTCGTCTCGATGCGGCCCGAGGTGTTCGCGCGCCTGATGGCGCTGCGCGAGTCGCAGTCGGGGGCGTCGGCGGACTGACGGACCGGCGCCGCGAGCGTCAGACGGTGGCGACGTCCCTCTCGTGGCGCGCGACGATCGGCAGCACGTCGGCCGCGAGGCGCCGCGCGACGGCGGGCCCGACGATGGCGCCGAGCGCCTCGGCCGACGCGGGGGCGTCGCGCGCCACGCGCTCGAGCTCCCACTCGCCGAGCACCGCGGACGGCTCGAGGCGCAGCCCCGCCGCGCGCGCCGCGCGCCACGCCCGCAGGTCGTCGAGGAGGGTGGGGGCGGGGCGCGCGGGGCGCACCGGCGCCGTGGCCGCGAGCGGAGCGGCCGCGTCGTCGGCGGTGACGGGCGTGGCGATCGCCTCGAGGCCGTCGAGCAGCGGGCTGCGGCCCGAGGTGCGACCGTGGCGCGTCTCGGCCCACGTGATCATGAGGCGCTCGCCCGCGCGCGTGAGGGCGACGTAGGCGAGGCGCGTCTCCTCGGCGCGCTGCTCCGCCGTGGCGGCCGAGACGTGGGGGAGCAGGCCGACCTCGGCGCCGGCGACGACGACGGAGTCCCACTCGCGGCCCTT
>CAXRBC010000223.1:0-4219 GCA_964228515.1 Ilumatobacteraceae bacterium | reverse complement strand
CTCGTCGTCGTGGTGTCCGCGATGGGGAAGGCGACGGACAACCTCATCGAGCTCGCGCGGCAGGTGTCGGCGGATCCGCCGGGCCGCGAGATGGACATGCTCCTCACGACCGGGGAGCGCATCAGCATGTCGCTGCTCTGCATGGCGCTCCACGACGTGGGCGTCGAGGCCGTGAGCTTCACGGGCAGCCAGGTCGGCATCATCACCGACACCTCGCACACGCGGGCCAAGATCCTCGAGGTGCGCGGGACCGCGTCCGCGAGGCGCTGGCCGCGGGCAAGGTCGCGGTGGTCGCCGGCTTCCAGGGCGTGAGCGTGGACCGCGAGATCACGACGCTCGGCCGCGGCGGCAGCGACACGACCGCCGTCGCGCTGGCCGCCGCCTTCCGCGCGGACGCCTGCGAGATCTACACCGACGTCACCGGCGTCTTCAGCGCCGACCCGCGCCTCGTGCCCCAGGCCCGCAAGCTGGCGTGGCTGCAGTTCGACGAGATGCTGGAGATGGCGGGCGCGGGGAGCAAGGTGCTGGCCCTGCGCGCCGTCGAATTCGCCCGCAACCACCAGGTGCCGATCCACGTGAGGTCCAGCTTCACGTGGGAGCCCGGTACCTGGGTGAGCGACGAGCGCCCCGAGGGCGCCAGAGGAAAGGATGGAGCCATGGAGGAGCCCGTGATCTCGGGCGTCGTGCACGACGCGAGCGAGGCCAAGGTGACGGTGCAGTCGGTGCCCGACCGCCCCGGAGTGTCGGCAGCGATCTTCGAGCCGCTCGCGGCCGCGGGGGTCAACGTCGACATGATCGTGCAGAACACGTCCACGGCGGGCACGACCGACGTGTCGTTCACCTGTCCCACCTCGGACCTGGCACGGGCCGAGGCGATCGTGCGCGGCGTCGCCGCCGACATCGGCGCGGGTGCGGTGACGCACGACGACGGGATCGCCAAGATCTCGCTCGTCGGCGCCGGCATGAAGTCGAGCCCGGGCATCGCGGCCCGGATGTTCCGCGTCCTCGCGGACCGGGGGGTCAACATCGAGATGATCTCGACCTCGACGATCCGCATCTCGGTCGTCGTGGCGGCACCGATGCTCGAGACCGCGGTGCGCGCGCTGCACACCGCCTTCGACCTCGACAGCGGATCGGACTACTCGGCGCCGCTGCCCGAGCGCAAGTAGTCGCGGGGCCAGTGCGACGCCGCGCGCACCTCGTGCCCTGGCGGCGCGCCGGCGACGCCACCGACCGCGACGTGAGCGCCGACGAGGTCGTGCGCGAGACCGGGTGGGTGTTCAACAACGAGGTCGGCGACGCGCTGACCCTCGAGGGATTCGTCGCGACGGGCGAGCGCGAGGTGCGCCGCTACCTGCGCGTGCTCGGCCTCGACGGGCCTCACCTCGCGAGCGCGCGCATGCTCGAGATCGGGTGCGGCATCGGCCGCATGACCGCGGCGTTCACGCGGCGGGTCGGCGCGGTCGTCGCGGCGGACGTGGACCCGGCGTTCCTCGAGCGCTGCCGCGAGACCGTGGCGCGACACGGCGACCCCGCGAGGCTGCGCACCGCGCGCGTGATGGACGGGCGGCGCGTCGACGTCCCGGATGCGGACGTGGACCTCGCGTTCTCGTACATCACGCTGCAGCACTGCGCACCCGACGTCGCGCTCGAGCTCGCACGCGAAGCGGTGCGCGCGACGCGGCCGGGTGGCACCGTGGCACTCAACTTCCGCGGTTGGACCCGCGCCGACGCCGCGCTGCTCCCGCTCGGCGCCCTCGTGCGGCTCGCGTGGCGCGTGCCCGGTCTGGGCGCGCGAGCGGCGCGCTGGCGCTGGGCGACGCGCCTCGGCTGGCAGGCCAACCGTCTCGGCGTGCGCGAGGTTCTCGACGCGCTGGGCGCGCGGCTCGCCGAGCCGCGCGTCTTCGTCCCCGGGAAGCGCGGCGCCACGACGCAGCGCGATCCGCGCGCGCGCGTGACGACGCTGCGCAGACTGCACCGCGGGCATTGGTGGCTGGTGGCACGGGTAGCGTGACGGCGTGAGCCGCAGGATCCGCCAGATCGGCATCGTCGGCGCCACCGGCATGGTGGGCAACGTCATGCGCGCAGTGCTCGCCGAGCGGCGCTTCCCCGCAGACGAGGTGCGCTTCCTCGCGTCCGCCCGCTCGGCCGGCACGGTGATCGAGTGGGAGGGCCGCCGCATCACGGTGGAGGATGCCGCGACCGCGGACGTGAGCGGCCTGGACGTCGCGGTGTTCTCGGCGGGCGCGACCACCTCGCGTGCGCTCGCGGAGCGATACGCGAGCCACGGGACGATCGTCGTGGACAACTCCTCGGCCTGGCGCATGCACCCCGACGTGCCGCTCGTCGTCTCCGAGGTCAACCCCGAGGACGTGCGCGACGCGCGCAAGGGCATCATCGCCAACCCCAACTGCACCACGATGGCCGCGATGCCGGTGCTCAAGCCCCTCCACGAGGAGGCGGGGCTGCAGCGACTGGTCGCGAGCACCTACCAGGCCGTGAGCGGCGGGGGCGTCGGCGGCGTGGCCGAGCTCGACGGACAGATCCACGCGGCGGCGGGCAGCGCCCCGACGCTGACCTACGACGGCGGCGCGGTGTCGTTCCCCGCCGCGGAGAAGTTCCCCGCGACCATCGCGTTCAACGTGCTGCCGCACGCCGGCGACTTCATCGACGACGGCCTCGGCGAGACGGTCGAGGAGCGCAAGCTGCGGGACGAGTCGCGCAAGATCCTCCACATCCCGGGGCTGCGGGTGTCCGGCACGTGCGTGCGCGTGCCGGTCTTCACCGGGCACTCGCTCGCGCTCAACTGCGAGTTCGAGCGGCCGATCACGCCCGAGCTGGCGACCAAGATCCTGCGCGACGCGCCGGGCGTCGCCGTCGTGGACGTGCCCCACCCGCTGATGGCCGCGGGCAAGGACCCGAGCTTCGTCGGGCGGATCCGCGCGGACGAGACCGTGGACGACGGGCGCGGCCTCGCGCTGTTCGTCTCCAACGACAACCTGCGCAAGGGGGCGGCGCTCAACGCGCTGCAGATCGCCGAGATCCTCGTGCGCGAGGGGCTGACGCGGTCGTAGCGTCGCGGGGCCGACGCGGTCCTGCCGCGCCCGTCGGGTCGACGGGATCCCGCGAATTGGTCGGGGAGGGGAGATTTGAACTCCCGGCCTCCACGTCCCGAACGTGGCGCGCTAACCAAGCTGCGCTACTCCCCGGCTGGTTGGCCCGAGGATCCTAACTGCGGGAGCCGACAACGGCTCCCTGCGACGCCGACTCCTTCCACGTGCCGCCGCCGGCGACCTCGGCCGCGGCGCGGCGCAGGCGCAGTGCGTCCAGCGGCTTGATCAGCCAGCCCTCCGCGCCGCTGCGGCGCGCGAGGTGCACGTCGGCCGCGCGGTCGAGGAGCATGAGCACGGGCACGTGCGGCACTCGGCCGCCGCTGTGGTCGAGCCGCAGGTTCATCGTGACGGCCATCGCGCCCATCGAGCCGGACTGCAGGTCCAGCACGGCGAGGTCGGGGCGGCGGGCCAGCACCGCCCGCGTGACGTCGCGCCCGTCGGTGCAGACGGTGAACGACGTGTCGGCCGTGGCGAGCGCCGCGTGGACCTCGTCGAGGACCCACTGCGCATCCGTCGCGACCAGCACGTGCACGCGGCGATGCTACCCCGCGGTCGGCGCGCGCCGCGCTGCACGCGGTACGGTGACTCGCCGTGATGCGCCGCACCATCGCGATCGCGTGCCTCGGACTCGCGTGTGCATCGCCCGCGGCGGCACTCGCCACGGGCGCGACTACCACGAGGGCAGACGCGACATCGACCGGCGACGGCAGCTCGCTCGCGCCCGTGGACGTCGTCGAGGTCAACGGCCTGATCGACGACATCGTGGTGCACTCCATCGAGCGCGCGATCTCCCGCGCCGAGGACGGCGACTCACAGGCGCTCGTGCTGCAGGTCGACAGCGACGGGGCCGTGGCCTCGCGGGCGCGGCTCGAGACCATGTTCGACCGCATCGCTGCCTCGCGCGTGCCGATCGGCGTCTGGGTGGGTCCGACCACGGCGCGCGCGCAGGGCGCGGCGGCGCAACAGCTGGCCGCCGCGGACGTCTCCGCGATGGCGCCGGGGACGCAGATCGGCCGCACGGGCCGCCTCTTCGCTCCCGGCGGGGTCGAGCTCACCTTCGGCGACGCGACCGACGACCTGCGCACGGGCGTGCTCGACGAGACGCG
>CAXRBC010000222.1:0-7811 GCA_964228515.1 Ilumatobacteraceae bacterium | reverse complement strand
GGTCCCCGCTCACGCCACCCCGTCGATCGCACGGGCGAGCGCCAGATCCTTGTCCGTGACCTGTCCCCCGGCCGAGTGCGTGGTGAGCCGGATGGTCACGCGGTTCCACGAGTTGGACCAGTCGGGGTGGTGGTCGTGGCGCTCGGCGAGCATCGCGACTCGCGTCATGAAGGCGAAGGCCGCAGCGAAGTCCGCGAACTCGAACGTGCGCTCCAGCGCGCCGCTCGCGCGCGTCCACTCCCCCGCCACGGCGACACTCTACGAGGCGCGACTAGCGTGACCGCCGTGTCGGGCGCGATCTCGCTGCGCGGCGTGCGTAAGACGTTCGGCGACGTCGTCGCGGTCGACGACGTGACGCTCGAGGTCGGCGACGGCGAGTTCCTCACGCTGCTCGGCCCGTCGGGCTCGGGCAAGACGACCGTGCTGCGGATGATCGCCGGCTTCGAGGCGCCGACGGCCGGCACGATCCTGCTCGACGGTCGCGACGTGACGAGCGTGCCCGCCCACGAACGGGACGTCAACACCGTCTTCCAGGACTACGCGCTCTTCCCCCACATGACCGTCGCGGGCAACGTGGAGTACGGCCTCAAGGTCAAGGGCGTGGCATCGACGGAGCGCGCCGCGCGCGTGCGAGAGGCACTGGAGGGTGTGCGCCTCGGCGGGTACGGGGACAGGAGGCCGTCGCAGCTCTCGGGTGGGCAACGCCAGCGCGTCGCGCTCGCGCGGGCGCTCGTCAACCGGCCCAAGGTCTTGCTGCTCGACGAGCCCCTCGGCGCGCTCGACCTGAAGCTGCGCGAGGAGATGCAGGTCGAACTCAAGTCGATCCAGACCGCGCTGCGGATCACCTTCGTCTACGTCACCCACGACCAAGGAGAGGCCCTCTCGATGAGTGACCGGGTCGTCGTCTTCAACGCGGGGCGCATCGAGCAGGTCGGCACGCCACGCGAGATCTACGAGCGGCCGGCCACCGCCTTCGTCGCGGGCTTCGTCGGACTCACCAACCTCTTCAGCGGCGAGGTCGCCCGGCGGCTCATCGGCAGGGACGGAACGTGGACGCTGCGACCCGAACACGTCCGCGTGGCGCCCGCGTCGGGCGGCGGGGCGGGACACGCATCGGGCGGCGCGGGCGCCGCATTGGCCGCGACCGTGTCGAGCGTGCAGTACCTCGGGGCCGACGTGCGCGTTCGCTGCGACGTCGATGGCGGCGGTACTGTCGTCGCAAGCGGGCCGAGTGGGGGGCTCGCCGGGCTGGCCGTGGGGCAACGCGTCACGGTGGGCTGGGACGCCGCATCGGCGTACCCGATATCCCCTCGATAACGACGACAAGGGGAACACATGAACAAGCGAGTACGTGCGGTCCTGGCGATCGTGTCGGGCGTCGCGCTCCTCGGAGCGTGCGGCGGCGACGACGGCGGCGACGCGATGAGTGAGCTCGGCGAGGGCGAGGGCCAGGTCAACCTGGTCGCCTGGGCCGGGTACGTCGAGGACGGGTCGACCGACCCGAACGTCGACTGGGTCAGCGACTTCGAGGCCGAGACGGGCTGCGAGGTCAACGTGAAGATCGGCAACTCGTCCGACGAGATGGTCGAGCTCATGCGCAGCGGCGAGTACGACGCGGTCTCCGCGTCGGGTGACGCCACCCTGCGCCTGATCGCCGCGGGCGACGTCGCCCCGGTGAACCTCGACCTGATCCCGAACTACGCGGACGTGTTCGAGGGTCTCAAGAACAAGCCGTGGAACACCGTCGACGGCACGCCCTACGGCGTCCCGCACGGCCGCGGCGCGAACCTGCTGGTGTACAACACCGAGGCGGGCCCGGCGCCGTCGTCGATCGTCGACATGTTCTCGCCCGACAGCCCGTACGCGGGGAAGATCTCGGTCTACGACGCGCCCATCTACATCGCGGACGCCGCGATCTACCTGATGGCCACGCAGCCCGAACTCGGGATCACCAACCCGTACGCGCTCGACCAGACGCAGTTCGACGCCGCGATCGCGGCGCTCGAGGCGCAGAAGCCGATCGTCGGCCAGTACTGGGCGCTGTACACCGACCAGCAGGCCGCCCTCGAGTCGGGCTCGGTCACGCTGGGCACCACGTGGCAGGTGATCGTGAACCTCGCGCAGGGCAACGGCGCGAAGATCGACGCGACGCTCCACAAGGAGGGCGCGACGGGCTGGTCGGACACCTGGATGATCTCCAGCAAGGCCAAGAACCCGAACTGCGCCTACAAGTGGCTCGACCACATCATCTCGCCGGAGGCCAACGCCGGCGTGGCCGAGTGGTTCGGCGAGGCGCCCTCCAACGCCAAGTCGTGCGCGCTGACGGCCAACCCCGATCACTGCACGATCTTCCACGCGGAGGACGAGGAGTACTTCTCCAACGTGTACTACTGGACGACCCCGACGAAGGAGTGCCTGGACGGGCGCACCGACGTCGAGTGCGTCCCCTTCAGCGAGTGGGTGAACGCCTGGAACAAGCTGCGCGCGTAACGCCAGCAGCGAACCGCGAGGGGGGCCGGGGGAAACCCCGGCCCCCCTTCGCGTTGGCGGGCCTGCTCGGGGCCCCGCTCGCGTGGCTGCTCGTCGTCTACGTGGGGTCGCTCGCCCTCCTCGTGGCGAGCGCCTTCTTCTCGCTCGACGAGCTCAGCGGTCGCGTGACGACCGATCCGACAATGGACAATCTGGCCGAGGCCTTCGGCGAGTCGGCGTACTGGTCGCTCGTGGCCCGCAGCGTGGGCGTCGCCGCCGCCGTGACCATCGCGTGCCTCGCGCTCGCACTGCCGTCCGCCTACTACGTGTCGCGGCTCGCGCGCCCGTGGGCCAAGCGTGGGCTGATCGTCGCGATGCTGCTCCCGCTGTGGGCCGGCTACCTCGTGAAGGCCTTCGGCCTGCGCGCGATCTTCGAGCCGGGCTCGGAGGTCGGCGGTGGCGGGCTGCTGCGCGCGCTCGTCGGCTGGTCGCCCGGCTTCGGCTACGTCGCGGTGATCGCGACGCTCGCCTATCTGTGGTTTCCCTACATGCTGCTGTCGGTCTACGCCGGCTTCGAGAGGCTCCCGGAGTCGCTCCTCGACGCGTCCGCCGACCTCGGCGCCGGGTCGCTGCGGACCTTCCGCAGCGTGGTGATGCCCATGCTCGTGCCGTCCATCGCCGCGGGCAGCATCTTCACCTTCTCGCTGTCGCTCGGCGACTACATCACCGTCAAGATCGTCGGAGGTACCGCGCAGCTCATCGGCAACATCGTCGAGCGCGCCCTGCTCGCGCCCAACCAACCGCTCGCCGCGGCCTTCACCATCTGGCCGATCGGCATCATGGTCGCCTACCTCGTCGTGATGGGTCGCCTCGGCGCCTTCGAGAACCTCTGATGCGCATCTCCGCCCGCGCGCGCCTCGGCTACCGCCTCGTCACCTACGCGACGATCGGCCTGCTGTACCTGCCGCTCGTGCTGATCTTCGTCCTGTCGTTCAACTCGGCGAGGTCGCTCGTGTGGCCACCGCGCGGCTGGACGACGCGCTGGTGGACGACCTTCTTCGACGTCGAGAGCGCGCGCGCCGCGCTGCTGTCGTCGGCACGGATCGGCGCGGTGGCGATGGTGATCGCGGTCGTGCTCGGGACCATGCTCGCGTTCGCCCTGCAACGCCACGACTTCTTCGGCAAGCAGACCGTGGGCCTGCTCGCCGTGCTGCCGATCGCGCTCCCCGGCATCGTCACCGGCGTGGCCCTACGCAACGCCTGGGTGCGGTTTGGCTGGGACCTCGGCTTCCTCTCGGTCGTGGCCGGCCACACCACGTTCTGCATCGTCGTCGCGTACAACAACGTGGTGGCGCGGCTGCGTCGCGTGGCGCCCAACCTGCGCGAGGCATCCGCGGACCTCGGGGCGACCCCCCTCCAGACCTTCCGGTACGTGACCTGGCCGCTGATCCGCTCCGCCGTCGTCGCCGGTGGGATCCTCGCCTTCGCGCTGTCCTTCGACGAGGTCGTCGTCACGACCTTCACCGCCGGGGCGGGCATCTCGACCCTGCCGCAGTGGATCCTCAACAACTTCTCGCGGCCCAACGTGCTGCCCTACGTCACGGTGATGGCGACGATCGTGATCGTCGTGTCATTGCCGATCGCGTGGCTCGCGCAGCGCCTCTCCGATGGGGGCGGCGAGACCCGCTAGCGGGACGGTCGCCCGTCGGGCGAGGGGGATGGTCGCCCGTCAGGCCAGCGGGGCGTGGCACGCCACCGCGCCCGCGCCCTGCGGCGCGAGCGTCGGGCGCTCGCTCGCGCAGCGCGCGGCGACGTCGGGTGCGAGCGTGGCGCGCACGTGGCAACGCGTGTGGAAGCGGCAGCCCGACGGCGGGTTGGCCGGGCTCGGCAGGTCGCCCTGGAGGATGATGCGCGCGCGCCCGCGCTCGATCGCCGGGTCGGGGATCGGCACCGCCGAGAGCAGGGCCTGCGTGTAGGGGTGGCGCGGCCGCGCGAACACGTCCGCGACCGGGCCCGACTCGACGATGCCGCCGAGGTACATGACCGCGATGTCGTCGGCCACGCGCTGCACGACGGCGAGGTCGTGCGAGACGAAGAGGTAGGACAGCGAGAGCTTGGCCTGCAGCTCCGCCAACAGGTTGAGCACGCCGGCGCGCACGCTCACGTCGAGCGCGGAGACCGGCTCGTCGAGGGCCAGCACCTTGGGGTGCAGTGCGAGCGCGCGGGCGATGGCGATGCGCTGGCGCTGGCCGCCCGAGAACTCCGACGGGTACTTCGACGCCTGCTCGCGCTGGAGTCCGACGAGCTCGAGCAGCTCGTGGACGCGCGCGTCCTGCTCGTCGCGCGCCATCCCGAAGGTGCGCAGCGGCTCGGCGATCGCGTCGCCGATGGGCAAACGCGGGTCGAGCGATGCGAACGGGTCCTGGAAGACGATCTGCAGGTCCTTGCGCATCTGGAGCCGCTCGCTCGAGGACAGCGTCGCGACGTCGCGGCCCAGGACCGTGATCGTGCCCGCCTCGGGGGCCACCAGGTTGAGGATCTCGAGGAGCGTCGTCGTCTTGCCGCAGCCCGACTCGCCGACGAGGGCGAGGCTGCGGCCCTCGCGCAGCGTGAGGTCGACTCCGTCCACGGCGTGCACCGAGCCGACGCGCCGTCGCAGCACCGAGCCCTTGAGCAGCGGGAACGTCTTGCGCAATCCGCGCACCTCGACCGCGACCGCGTCGGAGGCCGCGGCGCGGCCGGCGTGGCGCGGCGTCTCGACGAAGAGCCGACCCTCGCGGCGCAGCGCGGCGATGTCGGCGCCGCGCACGCAGGCGATCGCGCGGTCGGGGCCGACGGGCGCGAGCAGCGGCACCTCGGCCTCGCAGCGGGGCTGCGCCGCGGGGCAGCGCGGCGCGAAGGCGCAGCCCGCGGGCAGTGCCACCGGGGACGGCGGCGCGCCCGGGATCGAGGCGAGGCGGTCCCCCGCGGTGCCGTCGACGCGCGGGATCGAGCCGAGCAGGCCGATCGTGTACGGCATGGCCGGTGACGCGTACACGTCGGCGACGGGGCCCACCTCCACGACCTTGCCCGCGTACATGATCGCGACGCGGTCGGCGATGCCGGCCACGACGCCGAGGTCGTGGGTGACGAGCACGACGGCGGCGCCCGTCATGTCGCGAGCGGTGCGCAGCACGTCGAGGATCTGGGCCTGCACCGTCACGTCGAGCGCCGTCGTGGGCTCGTCGGCGAGGATGACCTTGGGCTGGTTGGCGATGGCGAGCGCGATCATCACGCGCTGGCGCATGCCTCCGGAGAACTCGTGCGGGTAGCTCTGCGCCCGCTCGTCGGGCCGCGGGATGCCGACGATCTCGAGCAGTTCGACGGCGCGCTTCGCCGCCGCGTCGCGGCCGATGTCCTGGTGGATGAGGAGCGCCTCGGCGATCTGCCGCCCGATCGTGTGCACGGGGTTGAGCGCCGAGAGCGGGTCCTGGAAGACCATCGCGACGTCGCGGCCGCGCAGGCGCGACATCTCCGCGTCGTCGAGGGAGAGCAGGTCGCGCCCGGCGTAGGTGATCGAGCCCGAGACGCTCGCCGAGTCGGGCAGCAGCCCGATGATCGAGAGCGACATCACGGTCTTGCCCGAGCCGGACTCGCCGACGATGCCGAGCACCTCGCCGGCGCGCACGTCGAGCGACACGCCGCGCACCGCCTGCACGGTGCCGGCCTCGCTGGGGACCGTGACCGAGAGGTCGCGGACCTCGATGAGTGCGCTCACCGCGCCCTCCGGCCGATGCGCGAGGAGCCCGGGTCGAACGCGTCGCGGACGCCGTCACCGATGAAGGAGAACGACAGCACCGTGAGGATGAGGATCCCGCCGGCGAACATGAACAGCCACGGGTAGGTCAGCGCCGACGCCGTGCCCTCGGCGATGAGCGTGCCGAGCGAGACGTCGGGCGCCTGCACGCCGAATCCCAGATAGGAGAGGCCCGTCTCGGCGAGGATCGCGCCCGCCACGTTGAGCGTCGCCGCGATGATGAGGATCGACGCCATGTTGGGCAGCAGGTGGCGCACGATGATCGTGCGCGTCGGCACGCCCATGTAGCGGGCGGCGCGCACGTAGTCGCGCTCGCGCAGGCTCATGGCGAGGCCGCGCACGACGCGCGCGGTGATCATCCAGTCGAGGACGGTGAGGCCGAAGACGAGGAACAGCCAGTTCCTGGTCTGGTAGAAGCGCGACAGCAGCACCAGGACGAGGAACGACGGCAGGACCAGCAGCAGGTCGACGATCCACATGATCACCCGATCCGAACGGCCCTGCACGTAACCCGCGAAGGACCCCACGACCGCGGAGAGCCCGGTGGAGAACACCGCCACGAGCACACCGATGATCAGCGACTTCTGCAGGCCGCGCATCGTCTGGGCGAAGACGTCGACGCCGATCTGCGTGGTCCCGAACCAGTGGCTGGAGGACGGGCCCTGCAGCAGCGCCGTGAAGTCGTTCTCGTAGTAGTTCCACGGCGCGAAGTACGGCGAGACGAATGCGAAGAAGAACATCACGACGATCGTCCCGGCGCCGAACAGGGCGAGCCGGTTGCGCAGGAACCGGCGACGGATCAGCCGGGCGCGGGACAGGCGCTCCTCGCCGGCGGGTGCCGCGGACGCGGCGCCCGCCGCCTCGACCAGACTCACGACCTGCGCACCCGCGGGTCGAGGATCGCGAGGACGACGTCGGCGAGGAAGCCCGAGATGAGCACGAGCACGGCGGTGAACGTGACGATCAGCGCGACGTTGTTGATCTCGTTCTTGCCGATGGAGCCGACGAACCACTGGCCCATCCCGTACCAGCCGTAGATGGTCTCGGTGAACGCGGCGCCAGCGACGAGGAGGCCGAAGCTGTAGGCGAAGAACGTCGCCATCGGCGAGATCGCGACGCGCAGCCCGTGGCGGAAGAGCGCCTGTCGACGGGTGAGTCCCTTGGCGCGCGCGGTGCGCAGGTGGTCGCTGCCGAGCACGTCGAGCATCGAGTTGCGCTGGTAGCGCGAGTAGAAGGCCATGCTGCCGAGCGCGATCGACAGCGTGGGGAGGATGAGGTGCTGCAGGCGCGAGCCGACGAGCTCCCAGCCGCCGCCGACGATGCGCGCGTCGTACTCGCCCTGGGTGCGGAAGAACTGCGTGCCGAGCACGTCGTTGATGCTGATCGCCCCGTACTTGAGGAGGATCGCGAGCAGGAAGACGGGGGTCGACAGCAACACGTATGCCGCGATGCCGAAGCCGCGGTCGAACGGGCGGTATTGGCGCACGGCGCTCACGACCCCGGTGAGGACGCCGACGGTGGTGCCGAGGATCGAGCCGAGCACCAG
>CAXRBC010000221.1:0-5349 GCA_964228515.1 Ilumatobacteraceae bacterium | reverse complement strand
CACCGGGCGGGAGGTGAGCTTCACGATGCTGACGCCGCGGTCGCGGTCGCACCAGATCCACTGACCGTGGATCCCGATACCCATCGTCTGCGTGCCACGACGATCTGACACGTACCACTGGCTGCGGTAGTGGCCGCCCGGCGGCAGGATCGACTCGAAGGCGTGGCCACGCCACGCCTCGGGGTCGCCCTTCGTCCAGATGTCGTCCATCCACGCGGCGGGCACCACCCGGCGCCCGTCCGCCACGCCACCGCACCGCACCATCTCGATGAAGCGCCCCATGTCGCGCAGCGTCGCGGCGAATCCTCCCGCCGTGCGCGGCGCCCCCAGTCGGTCGACCGCGAGATCGGCGTCGTGGCTCGCGCCCATCGGCGCCCACAGCCACTCGCCGAGCATCGACGCGAGCGAGCGCCCGGCCGCGCGCTCGAGCACCCACCCGAGGAGGTCGCTGTTCGGTGACGCATAGAGCCAGCGCCGACCGTGATCGCCCGCGCCGCGTCCGAGACCGGTGAGGAAGCTGCGCAGGTCCTTCGGGCGGGTTGGGTCCGGGTCTGGGACCCAGCCGCACGCCTCCCGATAGGCGAGCATCGCGAGGTTGGCGTCCTCGTACGTCTCGTCGAAGTCGACGCTCACGGTCATGTCGAGCACGTGGCGCACGGTGCAGTCGGCGTACGCCGATCCCGCGACCTCCGGCAGCACGTCGCGGACCGGGGCGTCCGGGTCGAGACCGCAGCGGTCGACGACGAGTCCGGCGAACAGCCCCGTCACCGACTTGGTGACCGAGAACATGAGATGGCGGACGTCGGGCTCCAGGTAGCCGCGGTACTCCTCCAGGACGATCGCCCCGTCGTGGATGACGAGCAGCCCGTCGCCGCAGCTCTCGTCCAGCCACCCGCGCACCGTGCGCGCCCGCCCGTCACCCGCGGTGAAGGTGAGATCGCCGAGGCCGTCGGCGAGGCGCACCGGGAGGGCCCACGTGCGGTCGGGATCGCGGCGTACCGCGGCCGTGGGTACCACCTCGCGCATGTGGTGGATGCCCCAGCGGTTGTGCGGCGCCTTGCGCCAGTTGGCGAGCGTGACCTGCCGATCGGTCGCGGGAGGGAACGCGTCCATCATCGGTGGGCGAGCGCCGTCGGCCATGCGCGTCAGTCTGGCACGGCCGACCGGCTCGAGCGCCCGGCGCGTCGGGTACTCGCTCGTCGTCGCGCGCGTAGGGTGGCACGGCATGCGCATCGGCCTCTTCTCGTCCGTGGTCGACGGGCCGCTCGACGGGATCGTCGCGGATGCCGCGACCGCCGAGCGCGAGGGTTTCGCCTCGTACTGGGTGCCGCAGATCTTCGGCCCCGACGCGCTCACGGTGCTCGCGCTCGTCGGGTGCGAGGTGCCCCGCATCGAGCTCGGCACGAGCGTGGTGCCCACGTACCCGCGACACCCGATGATGCTCGCCCAGCAGGCGCTCACGACCAACGGCGCATCGGGCGGCCGCCTGTGCCTCGGCATCGGCCTCAGCCACAAGGTCGTGATCGAGGGGATGCTCGGCATGTCGTACGACAAGCCGCTGCGCCACATGCGCGAATACCTCGCGATCCTGATGCCGCTCCTCGAGTCGCGCACGGTGTCGTTCGCCGGCGAGACGCTCACCGCGCACGCGACGGTCGGCATCCACGGCGCTACGCGCTGCGGCGTCGTGGTGGCCGCGCTCGGGCCGCAGATGCTCCGCCTCGCCGCCGCCGTCACGGACGGCACGCTGACCTGGTGCACCGGTCCCGAGACGCTGCGCACGCTCACCGTGCCGACCATCGCGGCCGCGGCGAGCGAGCTCGGCCGCCCGGCGCCGCGCGTGATCGCGGCCCTGCCCGTGTGCGTCACGGCCGACGTCGCGGGCGCGCGCGAGCGGGCGGCCAAGGTCTTCGCCGTATACGGCCAGCTGCCGAGCTACCGCGCGATGCTCGACCACGAGGGCGCCGCGGGCCCGGCCGACATCGCGATCGTCGGGACCGACGCCGAGGTGCACGAACGGATCGCCGCGCTCGAGGACATCGGCGTCACCGACTTCGCCGCCGTGGAGTTCGGCGCCACGCCCGACGAGCGCGCGGACACCCGCGCCGTGCTGCGGCGGCTGCTCGCGCGCTGAGCGCTACTGGGTCGCCAGGCTCGCGCGGAACTCGGCGTCGGCCACGAGCGCCCGTACCTCGGGGGAGGGCTCCGAGAGCCGTTCGAGGGTGACGCCGTGGATGTCGCCGGTGAAGCGATACACGTGGGGGTAGTCGCCGACGACGGCGCCCGAGTCGAGCCCGACGTCGAACGTCTCGCCGCTCATCGAGAAGACGACGGGCACCGTGCGGGGCACGCGCGCCGCGGCGACCGGCGTGCCGTCGACCGAGAGCAGGGCGTCGCCGCCGGCGCCGAACCCGCCGTCGGAGACGAAGTCGACGACGACCGTGCGACGACCGGCGGCGAGGGCCGCGGGCGCGCGCGCCACGCTGTGCTCGTGGCCGAGCCAGTTGTAGAGGTACGTCGGGCGTGAGGCCTCGTCCAGGTAGAGCGACCAGCCCGCCATGTTGCCGCCCTGGCAGGCGATGACCCCTCGGGCCCCGGCCCCGACCGTGACGTCCGCGGTGATGCGGAACGAGCAGTTCTTGAGGCTCACCACGTTGCGCTCCGGCATGCGCCAGTTGGCCATCGTGTACGTCATGCGCGTGGCGTCGCCGAGCGCGTCGGGCACCGCGTACGGCGGACCGAAGCCCTGGATCGGCTCCTTGAGCGGGTACACGTGGTGGCGCCGCGCCTCGTCGTCGAACATCGCCTTGAGGCGCTCGAGGCGATCGGGCTCGCGCGCCGCGAGGTCGACGCCCTGGGAGAAGTCGGCGCGCACGTCGTAGAGCTCCCAGCGCTCCT
Source organism: Ilumatobacteraceae bacterium (assembly GCA_964228515.1). GTDB lineage: Bacteria > Actinomycetota > Acidimicrobiia > Acidimicrobiales > Ilumatobacteraceae > CAXRBC01. Next base: position 2,451 of record CAXRBC010000221.1, on the reverse strand, counting down.
GCGGGCCGTCGAAGGGCACCGAGTCGAAGCGCCGCCACGGCACCCGACCGTGGAAGCACGAGGCGATCCAGCCGTCGTGGTAGATCGCACGGTTGCCGAACATCTCGAAGTACTGCGTGTGGTGGGCCTCCGGCGCGGCCGCGTCGTGCATCGACGGGAGCATCGAGACGCCGTGGAGCGGCATCTGCTCGATGCCGTGGACGGCGCGGGGCGGCGCGATGCCCGCCGCCTCGAGGATGGTCGGGTACAGGTCGGTGACGTGATGGAACTGCGACCGCAGCCCACCCGCGTCGCGCAGTCGCGCCGGCCACCGCACGGCGAGCGCGTTGCGCGTGCCACCGAAGTGCGACGCCACCTGCTTCATCCACTGGAACGGCGCGTCGAGCGCCCACGCCCACGCGAGGTTGTAGTGGTTCTCGCAGCGGGCCGTGCCGAAGTCGGACATCCGCGCGAGGATCCACTCGGGATCCTCGGGGATGCCGTTCTGGAACGACGGCGCGCTCCACGCGCCGTGCTCGGTGCCCTCCGCCGACGCGCCGTTGTCGCCCGTGACGTAGACGACGAGCGTGTCGTCCGCGATGCCGAGATCGTCGAGCGCGTCGAGCAGCCGGCCGACCTGCGCATCGGTGTGTGCCATGAACCCGGCGAAGACCTCCATGAGGCGCGCGGCCGCGGGCTTGTAGCGATCGGGGTAGTCGTCCCACGCGGGCACCTCGGAGGGCCGCGGCGTGAGCGCCGTGCCCGGCGGGATCACGCCGAGCTCCAGCTGCCGGGCATGGATGCGTGCGCGCAGCGCGTCCCACCCGTCGTCGAACTCGCCCGCGAAGCGGTCGGCCCACTCCGGCCACACGTGATGCGGGCAGTGCATCGCCCCCGTCGCGAACCAGGCGAAGAACGGCCGGCGCGGGTTGGTCGTGCGCTGCAGCCGCATCCACTCGATGGCGCGGTCCGCGATGTCCTCGGTCATGTGGTAGCGATCGCGGCCCTCGTAGGGCATGACGGGCGTGGTCTGGTCGAACATCGGCGGCTCGTACTGGCTCGCCTCCGCGGAGAGGATCCCGTAGAAGCGCTCGAAGCCCATGCCCGTGGGCCAGCGGTCGTACGGGCCGGTGAGGCTCTGCTCGCGCACCGGAGTGAGGTGCCACTTGCCGAACGCGGCGGTCGAGTACCCCGAGAGGCGCAGCACCTCGGCGATGCTCGCGGCCTCGCGCGGGATGAGGCAGTCGTAGCCGGGGAAGGCCGAGGCGCCCTCGGGGATGCCGCCCATGTGCACCGCGTGGTGGTTGCGCCCGGTGAGCATGGCCGCGCGCGTGGGGGAGCAGAGCGCGGTGGTGTGGAACTGGTTGAACCGCAGGCCCTCGCGCGCCACGCGGTCGAGCGCCGGCGTCGGCACGGGGCCGCCGAACGTGCCGCAGGTGCCGAAGCCGACGTCGTCGAGCAGCACGACGAGCACGTGCGGCGCACCCTCGGGCGGCAGCGTGAGCGGCTCGCCCGCGGGGCGCGAGTCGCCGATCAGGCGCCCGAGCTCGCCGGCGAAGGGCGCGCCCGCGCCGGGCAGCGCGGGTCCGGTCGGCCGGTGCGAGATGCCGCTCATCCGCGCAGCCCCTCGACCTCGAACGCGGCGCGGACGCGGTCGACCGTCGCGGCGTCGCCGCGCACCTCGATGGCGCCCGCGACGACCGCGGCACTCCACGGGGTGCGGCCCGAGAGGACGGCGACCAGCGTCCCGCGGTCCATCCGCACCGTGCTCGCCGCCCCCGCGCCGTCGGTGGGGACCGCCACGCCGTGGCGCACGTGGAGGCCGCACGTGACGTCGCCGACGACGAACGCGACGTGGTGGTCCATGCCCGCGACGAGGTCGGGGTCGAGGGTCACGCGCAGGGTCGCGACGATCTCCGCGGTGCCGCGGCCGTCCAGGGCGCGTGCGCCGAAGCGGTGGACGTAGTGGCGGTCCATCGGTCCGCTGCCGTCCAGGTGGCGCGCGCGGGTGAGCGCCCAGCTCCGGATGTTGGCCGCCGGCGTGCGCTCGGCGAGGGCGCGCAGGCACCGCGCGAGCAGCGCGCGGTCCTCCGGCGTCGCGTCTGGCGAGCGCGCGAGCCAGGTGGCGAGCTCGAGCGCCCAGCGCAGGTCGCCCGCGGCGAGCGCGGCGGCCGCTCGGCCGCCCACCGCGCCGCGTCCCCCGAAGCCCTCCACGAGCCGCGCGTGGCGCTCGTCCGGGGCGAGCGGGAAGAGGGTCGCCTCGTCGCCGTCGAACCACCCGCGCAGCCCCGCGTGGATCTGGCGCACGTGGTGCTCCGCCACGCCGTAGCGCTCCGAGGTGAGGTAGTCATCGTCGTAGAGCGCGGGGAGGCGCACGCGGGACGCGAGCTCGCCCGTGGTCCAGCCCTTGTTGATGCCGCGGACCGTCTGGTCCCACAGGAACTGGATGGAGTCGCGGTACCGCGTCGCGCG
>CAXRBC010000220.1:0-2916 GCA_964228515.1 Ilumatobacteraceae bacterium | reverse complement strand
CCGCCTCCTCCACGCTCGCGCTACTCTCGGGGTCGTCGAGTCCGCCCGGCAGCAGCGGGTGGGGCAGCAGGCCGATGCGCAGGCCGTGTGCCGCGTGGCGGACCTCGTGCGCGAGCGGGCGCGCCAGCGGGGGCGCGGTGTACGGGTCGCCCGCCTCGTAGCCCGCGAGGAGGTCGAGCACCGCCGCGGTGTCGCGCACGGTCCGCGAGACGACGCCGTCGATCGTCGATCCCATCCACGACTCGCCGACGTCGGGGCCCTTGCTCACGCGGCCGCGCGAGGGCTTGAGCCCCACGAGGCCGCACTCGCTCGCGGGGATGCGGATCGAGCCACCCCCGTCGTTGGCGTGCGCCCCGGCCACCGCACGGGCGGCGACGAGGGCCGCGGAGCCGCCGCTCGAGCCGCCGGTGGAGTGGTCGGGGTTCCACGGGTTGCGCGCCGGGCCGTAGGCGACGGGCTCGGTGGTGATCGTGCCGCCGAACTCGGGCGTGTTGGTCCGGCCCAGCACGACGAAGCCTCCGTCGCGGAGTCGTCGCGCGAGGTACGAGTCAGTGGTCGAGCGGTGCCCAACGTGCTTGAGGAACACCGATCCCATGTGCATCGGCTCGCCCGCCATGGCGCATTCGAGGTCCTTGACCACCATGGGCACACCGGCGAAGGGCGCGCGCGAGCGCCCAGCGTCGTGCGCGCGGGCCTCGGCGCGCGCGGCGTCGAATCGGCGGTGGATCAGCGCATTGAGCGACGGATTGACGCGCTCGATCGCAGCGATCGCGGCGTCGACGAGCTCGCGCGCCGACACGCTGCCGCTGCGCAGCGCCTGCGCCTGCGACGTCGCGTCGCCCGCGAGCGCGTCGTGGACCACGCGCCGAGACTAGGCCCGTAGCCTTGGCGCGGTGAAAGTCCTGGCTGCGGTGGACAAGTTCCGCGGCACGGCCACCGCCGCGGAGGTCGCGCGCGCGATCGGACACGCGTGCTGGGAGGCGGGCCACGAGTGCGTCGAGCTCCCGATGGCCGACGGCGGCGAGGGCACGCTGGACGCGCTCGGCGGGGCCAACCGCGCGACCGTCGTCACCGGTCCGCTCGGCGACCCGGTCGAGGCGTCGTGGCGCTTCCACCGCGACACCGCGGTCATCGAGATGGCCCGCGCGTCTGGCCTCGCGCTCGTCGGCGGCCGCGAGGCCAACGACGCGGTCGCGGCCTCCACCACCGGCACGGGCGAACTCATCGACGCCGCGCTCGACCTGGGCGCGCGGCGCGTGATCGTGTGCGTCGGGGGCTCGGCCACCACCGACGGCGGCCTCGGCGCGGTACGCGCGATCGCCGCCCCCGCGCGGCTGCGGGGCGTGGAGTTCCTCGTGGCGTGCGACGTACGCACGCGCTTCGTCGACGCGGCGCGCGTCTTCGCGCCGCAGAAGGGCGCGGGACCCGCCCAGGTGCGCTTCCTCGAGTCACGGCTCGAGCGCACCGCCGACCTGTATCGCGAGCAGTACGGCGTGGACGTGCGCGGCCTCGAGGGCGCGGGGGCCGCGGGCGGCCTGGCGGGTGGACTCGCCGCGCTCGGCGCGCGGCTCGTGTCGGGATTCGACCTCGTCGCAGGCGAATTGGGCTTCGACGACCGGCTCGGCGAGGTCGACTACGTCGTGACGGCGGAGGGCATGCTCGACGAGGGCAGCTTCGACGGCAAGGTCGTGGGCTCGGTGGTCGCGTCGTGCCGCGAGCGCGGCGTGCCGGTGGGGGTCGTGTGCGGCGACCGCGCCGACGACCTGCCGACCGAGGCAGAGGGCCTCGCCGTCGAGAGCCTCGTCGCGCTCGTCGGGCTCGACGAGGCGATGGCGCAGCCCCTGCGCAGCATCGAGCGCGCGGCCGCCGCGCTGCTCGCGCGCGCGGCCGGCTGACGCGGTCGGGGCGTCAGCCCCCGGTGGTGGTGGGCGCGACGGGCGCGACGGGAGCCGCGCCGCTGCCGAGCGGCTTGCCGGCGAGGTCGGTGCCGAGGAGCACGAGCACGCTCGCCTCGCCGAGGCTGCCCGTTTCGGTCGGGACCGGCGTGGGCATCGGCTGCGTGGAGACGCCGCCGAGCTCGGTCGCGATCCTGGCCGCCGCGGTCTCGCTGCCGAGCAGGTAGTAGACGACGGTCACCGTCTGCTTGGGCGTGATCTCGCTCTTGTTCATCGCGGGCTGCACGATGTAGCCGCGGCCCTGGAGCTCCGTGGTGAGCTGGCCCGCGCTACCCGCGACGCCCGAGGCGTTGGCGATCTGGACCTTGAACGCGGTGAGGAGCAGCGTCGTCGTGGTGGCGGGCGCCTGCTCGACCGTGGTCTCGGTCGTGACCTCGCCACTCGCGGTCTCTCCGCCGCCCGCGACGGGCGCACCCTGGTCGCTGCGGATGTCGCGGAGGATGAAGAAGCCGAGCAGCACCGCCAGCACCGCGATGATGATCGAGAGCGTCGAGTTGACGTTGCCGCCGCCGATCCCGCGCGGCGGGCCCTGGCGCGTCGGGCGCGGCGCGCGCTCGTAGGAGCCGGACCGGTCGGGGCGCACGGAGCGCGTCGCTCGTCCTGGCTGCTGGCTCATGTGGGGAGCATCCTAGACGCCGAGCCGAGGGTGGGAATCGAACCCACGACCTACCGCTTACAAGGCGGTTGCTCTGCCGCTGAGCTACCCCGGCGTGATGCGCGCCGAACGCGCCCGCTCGAGTGTACGGACGCGCGCGCTCAGCGCGTGCCGAGCCTCGCGCGCACGACCTCGTAGCACGCGAGCGCCGCCGCAGCCGACACGTTGAGCGACGACAGCTGGCCCAGCATCGGGATGCTCGCGACCACGTCGCACCGCTCGCGCACCAGCCGCGAGAGTCCGGCACCCTCGGCGCCAAGCACGAGGCAGACGTGGTCGGTCGCGATCGCGCCGACGTCGAAGAGG
>CAXRBC010000219.1:0-7877 GCA_964228515.1 Ilumatobacteraceae bacterium | reverse complement strand
GTCGTCGCCCGGGTCGCCCGCGCCGGACTCGCGCACGCCGACGAGGGCACGTGCACCCTCGTTGGCGAACAGCGGGGTGCCGGCGCGGTCGAAGACGACGACGGCGTCGGAGGTGGAGTCGAGGAGCCCGACCAGCCGGTCGGCGAGCGTGCGCCGCGCGACGGCCTCGGTGACGTCGATCGCGGTGCCGACGTGGCCGGTCACGGCGCCGGCGCGGTCGCGCACGGGCTCCGCGGCGACCTGCACCCAGCGCGTCGACCCGTCGGGGCGCCCGACGCGGAACTCGTGGACGAAGGTCGTGCCGGCGGGGCGCGCGGCGGCCCACGCGCGCTCGGCCGCGACCCGCTCGTCGGGTCGCGCATTGACCCACGGTGCCGAGCCGGTCGCGAGGGGCGCGCCGCCGAGGACGAACTCGCGGAACGCGTCATTGGCGGCGGTCAGCCGCAGGTCCGCGTCGGCCTCGAAGACGCAGATCGGGAGGTGGCGGACGCGGTCGTCGATGCGGTCAGTCTCTCACGCGCGCTCCACGTAGGCGCGCGTTTCGGCGGAGTCGAACGCGGTGGCACGAATCGCCTCGACGAAGAGCGCGAGATCCTCCGCCGACCCCGGCTCGGGACGGAACTCGATCGCCTCGCCGAGCGCGAAGCCCTGCAGGAGGTACTCGCGCAGCGCTCCCGGTGGCGGGCACGGCGCCTCGTAGCCCGGGTCCGCGCCCTCCTGCACCGCGGCCGTGAGCGGATCGATGCCGTCGACCGCCCAGAGTGGTCGGCCGCCGTCGCCCATGTCGATCAGGACGAGCGCGAGGTGGGTGGCGCCGGCCGGCACCTGGGAGAAGGAGACCGCCGGCGCGCTGCCCGCGCCGTCGCAGGTGTGGCGCGGGTCCATCGCGCCTCCGTCGATCCAGGTGGCCGCGATCGCGAACGGTGCGGTCGCGGCGGCCTCCGTGGCGTCCGCGTCGGCCGGCACGACGCTCGTGGTGACGATGGCGATGGATTCGCCCTGGCCGGGACCTGGCTCGCGCAGCGTGCGTCCGTCGCGCGAGCACGCGGCGAGCGCGAGCGCCGCGCACGCGACGGCGGTCACGCGCGCGCCACGCGCGACTCGCGAGGGACGTGTCGGCGTCGCCACGGCGGGCGACGGTAGCGTGCGCGCGTGCTCGTGGACGCCGAGGGCCACCCGCTCTGCGTGCTCACCGTGCATGCGCACCCCGACGACGAGGCGTCGAAGGGCGCGCCGACGATGGCGCGCTACGGCGCCGACGGCGTGCGCACCGTGCTCGTCTGCTGCACCGGCGGCGAGGAGGGCGACCTCAACAACCCCCAGCTCGCCGAGCCCGGCGGCCCCTTCCACGGCCTCGACGAGACGGCGACCAAGGCCCTGCTCGCGGAGACGCGCCGGCGCGAGCTGGCCGAGAGCGTGCGGATCATCGGGTTCCACCGCCACCACATGCTCGGCTACCGCGACTCGGGGATGGAGGGGAGCGCGACCAACGATCACCCCGAGTGCTTCCACCGCGCCGACATGGACGAGGCGACGGGGCGGCTCGTCGCGCTCATCCGCGCGGAGCGGCCGCAGGTGCTGGTGACGTACAACGACGACCAGCGCGGGTATCCGCACCCCGACCACGTCAAGGTGCACGAGATCAGCGTGCGGGCGTTCGACCGCGCGGGCGACCCCGCGTGGTACCCCGAGGCAGGTGCGCCCTGGGCGCCGTCGAAGATGTACTACTCCATCTGGTCGCGCGCGCGGCTCGTGGCCGTGCACGAAGCGCTGCTCGCGCGCCGAGGGTCGTCGCCGTACGACGAGGGGTGGTTCGAACGACCCGACGCCGACCACCGCATCACGACGCGGTTGCACGTCGGGAAGTGGCTGTGGGCGCGCTCGGGGGCGCTGCGCGCGCACGCGACGCAGGTGGACGAGCGGGAGCCGTTCTGGTTCGGGCTGTCGGACGACGAGCTCGCCGAGGTGTGGCCGTACGAGGACTTCGTGCTCGCGGAGAGCCGTGTGCCGCGGGCGCACGCGGAGGGCACCATGGAGGACGACCTGTTCGCCGGGGTGCGACGGCGGTGACGCGTGCCGCGGGAGCGTCCCGGGGCGCGGCCGCGCGGACGGTGCAGTACCGCGTCGCCCTGCGCGGCGGGAAGTCGCCGGAGGAGCGCGTCGAGGGACCGGACGGCGCGGATGCGGTCGTGACGTGCGGGCTCGCTGACGCCGCGGCGGATCCGACGGTCGGCTACATGCGCGGCGCGATCAAGGTCGCGGGCAGCACCGGCGCGTGGCTGGACGCGCTGCGCAGCGGCGAGGCCGCGCGCGTGCTCAGCCGGCTCGCATCACCGTCCTGAGCTCGCGGTAGCCGATCGTCGTCGCGCCCGCGCGCGCGAGCGCCTCGGGGAGCGCGGGGTCGTCCGTGAGGAACGCGTGGTCGTCGATCCAGTGGCGCGACTCGTCGCCGATCGCGCGCACTTCGGGCGTGTCGACGCACGGCTGCACGTGGATCTCGGTGACGCCCGGCTCGAGGCGTGCGAGCTGCGCCAGCACGCGGTCGCGGCTGCCCCAGGTCCAGTCGTGGTCGAAGTGGTCGGGGAACACGACGCCCGCCTCGCGCGCCAGATCGCGGAAGGGGAAGCCCGCGTCCTCCTGGGTGATCGTGGACGGGAGGCGGATCGGCAGGCGGTACTCGGCCGCGAGGTCGAGATAGACGTCGAAGAACTCGGGCCGCAGCGTGATCGCGGTGAGGTGCGGTGACAGGTGCGTCGGGTCGAGGCCCCAGGCGATCGCCCGGTCGATCTGGGCCCGGCACTCGCGACGGACCTCGGCGGGGTCGGCGTGCTCCCAGAGGTCGTCCAGGGAGCGGGGGAAGCCCCCCTCGCCGCTCTCGAGCGACGCCGAGCGGGTGATCGAGCCCCAGCGGTATCGGGCGTGCTCGGCGTTGAGCGTGAGGTGCACGCCGACGTCCTCGCCGCGCCATTCGTCGACGGCGTGGCGGGCCCAGGGGGCGGGGACCATGAGCGACGTGCACGTGGCGCGGCCGGTGCGCAGCGCGCCGTAGATCGCGACGTTGGCCGCGTGCAGCGCCCCGAGGTCGTCGCAGGAGACGATCACGAGTCGGGCGTCCGCGTCGTGGCCGAGGCGCTCCGCCAGCGTCGCGCCGCTCGCCGACCTGGACGCGCGCGTCATCTCGTCACGCTACCCGTACACCGCGGTGCGCCCGTCGACGCACGCGGCCCACACGCCGCGCGACGCCGCGTGCGCCGCGCGCGCGGCGGCGGCGAACTCGTCGGCGCGCGCCACGTTGGGCTCGATGCGCAGCGGGTGCGCGAGGCCCTCGCGCACCAGCAGCTCGTTGAGCAGCGTCTCGGGATCGCCGTCGCCGTCGGCGTCGATCCACGCGTAGGCGAGCAGGCGGCCGAAGGCGTCGCGCGGCTCGGTGTCGCGCGCGAGGCGCAGCGCGGAGCCCGGCGGCGCGAGCGAGGCGGTGCGGGCCGCTGCCTCGGGCCCGAGGCACTCGACGCCCCTGTGCGGGTGGTGCGTCTCGGGCGTGTCGACGCCGATGAGTCGCACCCGCTCGCGCACGCCCGCCACGACGACGTCGAGCGTGTCGCCGTCCACGACGCGCACGACCGTCGCGTGCGCCGGGTCGCGTGCGCCGGACGCGTCGCCGCCGACGACGGGTCCGCACGCGGCGAGCGAGAGCGCGCTCGCGGCGCCGCGCGCGGCGAGTGCGGCGAGGCGTCCCATTAGCCTGCATGTGTGCCCGGGGCACTCGTCGCGGTCCGCGACTACGGCCTCGGCAACCTGCGCTCGGCGGAGAAGGCGCTGCGCCACGTGGGCGCGGACGCGCGGCTCACGGCGGACGCGGGCCTCGTCGCGGACGCCGACGGCGTGGTGCTGCCGGGCGTGGGCAACTTCGGCGCGTGCATGCGTGCGCTCGGCGAGCACGGGCTCGTGGACGCGGTGCACGCGGCGGTGGCGTCCGGGCGGCCGTTCCTCGCGATCTGCGTCGGGCTGCAGCTGTTGTACGAGCGCAGCGAGGAGAGCCCCGGCGTGGCGGGCCTCGGCGTGCTGCCGGGCGAGGTGCGCTGGCTGCCCGACTCGGTGCGCCGGCCGCAGATGCAGTGGAACCGCCTGCGCATCGTGCGGCCCGATCCCGCGCTGGAGGGGATCGGGGACGCGCCGTGGATGTACTTCGTCCACTCGCTGGCGGTCGCGCCGTCGCCGCACGGCGAGGACGATGTGATCGCGACCTGCGACTACGGCGGCGACGTCGTGGCGGCGGTACGGCGGGGCAACGTGCTCGCCACGCAGTTCCATCCCGAGAAGTCGGCGGAGGACGGCCTGCGCATCCTCTCGCAGTGGGTGGGCTCGTGCGCCGGCGCGCGGGTACCGTGACGGGACCGTGATGGACCGGGGCGAGAAGCTGCCGATCAAGATGCTGAGCGACCGGCTGCTCGTGCGGATCCCCAGCGCCGACGGCGAGCGCCGCAGCACCGGCGGGATCCTCATCCCCGCCACGGCGCAGGTGTCCAAGCGCCTGGTGTGGGCCGAGGTCGTCGCGCTGGGACCGACCGTGCGGACCGTCGAGACGGGCGACAACGTGCTCTTCAGCCCCGAGGACCGCTACGAGGTCGAGGTGGGCGGCAGCGACTACATCATGTTGCGCGAGCGCGACATCCACGCCGTGGCGGCGTCGCGCATCGAGGCCTCGACCGGCCTCTACCTGTAGCCGACGCGGGTCGGCGCGAGTCGGGCGGGGCGGGTCGGCGCGTGCAGGTGCGTCCGTCGCGGGAGGAGTTTCGCGCGCTCGCGCGCGACCACACCGTGGTGCCGGTGTGGGTCGAGGTGCTGGCCGACATGGACACGCCGGTCGCGGCCCACGCGCGGCTGTGCGGCGACGGGCCGGGCTTCCTCCTCGAGTCGGTGGAGCACGGCGAGCGGTGGAGCCGGTTCTCCTTCGTCGGGCGCGACCCTCTCGCGACGCTCGTGCTGCGGGACGGGCGCATCGCCGTCACGGGCGAGGTGCCCGCGGCGATGCCGCGCGACCGCGGGATCCTCGCCGCGCTCGATTCGCTGCTCGCGACGTACCGTGCGCCGCTGCACCCCGACCTGCCGCCGCTGCAGGGCGGGCTCGTCGGGTGGCTCGGCTACGACGTCGTGCGCGAGGTGGAGCGGCTCGGCGCGCCGCCGCCCGACGCTCGGGGCCTGCCCGACGCGGTGATGAGTCTGATCGGCTCCCTCGCGGCCTTCGACCACTGGCGCCAGCGCTGCTCGCTCGTCGAGAGCGTGCCGGTGGCTGGCCTCGACGCCGACGCGATCGACGCGGCGTACGACCGCGGGGCGGCCCGCGCGCTGCGCGCCGCGGCCGACCTCGCGCGGCCGCCGGCGCACGAGCCCGTCGCGCCGCCGGCGCCCGGCGCGACGCCGCCCGAAGCCCGCTCGTCGATGGGCGGCGGCGCGTACCAGCGCGCCGTCGAGGCGGCCAAGGAGCACGTGCGGGCGGGCGACGTCTTCCAGGTCGTGCTCTCGCAGCGCTTCGACGTGGACCTCGACGCGGAACCCTTCGACGTGTACCGCGTGCTGCGGCAGGTCAACCCGAGCCCGTACATGTACTTCCTGCGCCACGAGGAGGTCACGATCGTCGGGTCGTCGCCCGAGCCGATGGTGCAGCTGCGGGCCGGGCGCGTCACGAGCCGGCCGATCGCGGGCACGCGGCGCCGCGGCGCCGACGACGAGGCCGACCGTCGCCTCGCGGCGGAGCTGGCCGAGCACCCCAAGGAGCGGGCCGAGCACGTGATGCTCGTCGACCTCGCGCGCAACGACGTGGGCCGCGTCGCCGAGTACGGCACCGTGCGGGTCGACGAGCTGATGACCGTCGAGCGCTACAGCCACGTGATGCACCTGACGTCGCAGGTGTCCGGCACGCTGCGGGAGGGACTCGGGCCCATCGACGTGCTGCGCGCCACGCTGCCCGCCGGCACCGTGAGCGGCGCGCCCAAGGTGCGCGCGATGCAGCTGATCGACGAGCTCGAGCCCGCGAAGCGCGGGCCCTACGCGGGGGTGGTGGGCTACGTGGACTTCGCGGGCAACCTCGACACGGCGATCGCGATCCGCACGATGTTCGTCGGCCCGCGCGGCGCGACGCTGCAGGCGGGGGCGGGCATCGTCGCCGACAGCGACCCCGACGCCGAGGACGCCGAGTGCAGGTCCAAGGCCGCGGCGCTGCTCGCGGCGATCCCCGCGGCCAGGGAGATGTCTCGGCGGCGGCGCGAGGGCGGGGAGTGAGCGCGGTGGCCGCCGGTCGGTGGAGCCTGGCGTGAGCGCGGGAGCCTGGTACGCGCGGGTCGCGCGCGACGTGGTGACGGCGACGGGGCGCGACGCGCGCGCATTCCTCCACTCGCAGCTCGCACAGGACGTCGCGTCGCTCGCGGTCGGCGAGTCGCGGTGGTCGCTGCTGCTCGAGCCGACGGGCCGGGTCGTGGCGCTCGTGCGGGTGGCGTGCCATGCCGACGACCGCTTCTCGCTCGACACGGACCCGGGCGCGGGCGGGGCGGTGGCGGCGCGGCTCTCGCGCTTCCGCATCCGCGTCGACTGCGCGCTCGAGACGGCCTCGCGCGAGGCGCTGGCGGTGCGCGGGCTCGACGCGGCGGGGCGCGCCGCGCTGCTCGCGCGGCCGCACGCGTGGCCGGCGTGGCGCGAGGCGGACGGCGCGGTGGACCTGTGCGACGTGGCCGACGGATCCGCCGTCGCGCCGCCGGACGGCGCGCGCGAGGCGCCGGCCGACGAGCTCGAGCGGGCGCGCATCGCCGCAGCGTGGCCGGTGCTCGGCGCGGCGAGCGGCGCCGACCTGGGGACCGACGCGATCCCCGCGGAGACGGGGCTCGTCGACGTCGCCGTCAACTTCGCGAAGGGCTGCTACCCGGGCCAGGAGCTCGTCGAGCGCATGGACGCCCGCGGTGCCCGCGCGCCTCGCTCGCTGCGCGTCGTGCGCGCGCCGCTCGGTGCGCGCAGGGGCGACCCCTGCGTCGTCGACGGCGAGCCGATCGGCACCTACGCGTCGGTCTGCGGCGACGCAGCGCTCGTGATCGTGTCGCGCGGCGTCGGGCGCGGGTCCGACGTCGGGTCCCCGCAGATCCGCTCGTAGGCTCGTACGCCATGCCGTTCGTCTACGCGTTCGATCACAAGCACCGCAAGGCCCCGATGAGCATGAAGGACCTGCTCGGCGGCAAGGGCGCCAACCTCGCGGAGATGACCAGCGTGCTGCGCCTGCCGGTGCCGCACGGCTTCACCGTCACGACCGACGCGTGCCGCGCCTACATGCGCGGCGGCTGGCCGCGCGGCCTCGACGCCGAGATCTCGCGCCACGTGGCGGGCCTCGAGCGCAAGATGGGCGCTCGCCTCGGCGACCCGGCCAACCCGCTGCTCGTGTCGGTGCGCTCCGGCGCCAAGTTCTCCATGCCGGGGATGATGGACACGGTCCTCAACCTGGGGCTCAACGACCGCAGCGTCGAGGGCCTCGCGCGCGCGACGAGCAACGAACGCTTCGCCTACGACTCGTACCGACGCTTCATCTCCATGTACGGGCGCATCGTGATGGGCGTCGAGGGCTCCCACTTCGAGCACGCGCTCGAGGCGGCCAAGCGCGCCTCCGGCGCGACCAGCGACGCCGCCGTCCCCGCGGAGGCGCTGCGGCGGCTCTGCGAGGAGTACAAGGGCATCGTGCGCCGCGAGGCCGGGCGCGAGTTCCCCCAGGAGCCCGCCACGCAGCTGCGCGGCGCGGTCGAGGCGGTCTTCCGCTCCTGGAACGGCGCCCGCGCCATCGCGTACCGCGTGCGCGAGAAGATCAGCCACGACCTCGGCACCGCGGTCAACGTGCAGGCGAT
>CAXRBC010000218.1:0-3447 GCA_964228515.1 Ilumatobacteraceae bacterium | reverse complement strand
TACCGGGCGGTGGAGGACGACATGCGGCGCGCGGCGGGCCCGCGCCTCTTCACCTGCGAGGTGAACCTGAGGCCCCGCAACGACGGCTCGCTGCGCTTCCACGAGCGGCTGGGCTTCGCGCAGGTCGGCGAGCAGGAGTCGAAGCCGGGGCTCGTCGTCGCGATGCTCGCCAAGACGGTGGCCTGAGCCACCGGGCCGCTTGGAGCCGCCGCCGCTAGATCTTGCCGTCCGCCACTGCCTGGCGGATCCAGGGGATCACCTCGTCGAGCATCGCGTCGAGGGACGTGGTGCAGTCGACGCCGAGCATCCGACGCGCCTTGGCGACGTCGGGGACGCGGCGCTGCACGTCGTGTGCGAACGCGGGGTCCGACACCCAGCGGAACGGCACGTCGCCGCGGACCTTGCGCCAGACGAGCTCGGCGAGCTCGAGCACCGTCGTGGAGCGATCGGTCGAGACGTTGAAGTCCTCGTTGAGCGCCGCGGGGTGCTCCATGCACGTCGCGATCCCCTTGGCGAGGTCGCCGCCGTAGGTGTAGTGGCGGACCTGGGTGCCGTCACCGAGCAGGTGCAGCGGGTCCTGGCCCTTCACGACCTTCTGCACGAGGTCGGGCACGACGTGGCTCATCGCGAGCGAGACGTTGCCCGACAGCACCTCGGCCTCGCCGAGCGCGCGCCCCTCGCCGACGCCGACGCAGTTGAAGGGGCGCACGATCGTGTACGGCAGCCCGTACTGGTCGTGCGCCGCGCGGGCGAAGTACTCGACGGCGAGCTTCTGGAAGCCGTACGACGAGAGCGGCGGCGGGATCCGCCGCTCGTCGCCCTCGACGCTCGGCCACCGGTCGGTCGACTCGAAGACCATGCTCGAGCTGAGGTAGGTGACTTTCTGCAGGCGGCCCCGGCGGTGGGCCGAGATCGCGGCGTCGCACGTGCTCGCCATGATCCGCTCGTTGGTGGCGAGCAGGTCGTACGCGTAGGCGTGGAAGTAGCTGATGCCACCGATCAGCGCGGCCCCCGCGACGAGGTGGTCGCACTCGAGCGCGAGACGGGTCATGAGGTCCGCGTCCCTCGCGTCGCCCTCGACGAAGCGATAGCGCGGGTGGGCGTCGTAGCCCTTGGCGACACGCCCGTACTTGGAGAAGTTGTCGAGGCCGATGACCGTGTGGCCGCGCACGAGGAGCTCCTCGACGACGTACCCACCGATGAAGCCGGACGCGCCGGTGACGAGGACCGTGCTCACCGGGAGCTACCGCCCGCCGCGCTCGCCGCGGACCTGACGCGTGGCCCGAACGCGTGGAGATACCAGCGCAGGTAGCGCGGGAGCCAGGTGGCGAGACGGAAGTTGGACGCACCGAACGCGCGGTCGAGCCAGATCGTCGGGATCTCCGCGACGGGGAGCCGGCGGCGGCGGGCCTTCGCGACGAGCTCGAGCCCGATCTCGAAACCCTTGTCGCTCTCGATCCCCACCTCGCGCACGAAGGATGCAGAGTACGCCTTGAACGAGTTGGTCGCGTCGCGCGTGCCGACGCGCGCGAACCAGTGGAGGGTGAGGCCGGCGGCGCGCGAGAGGAGCCCCTTCCAGAACGGCCCACCCACCTGCTGGCCCGCGCGCGCGTAGCGGCTCGCGCAGGCGACGACGACGCCCCGCTCCACGAGCCGCGTGAGCACGTCGATCTGCGTGGGGTCGTCGCACCCGTCGGCCATGGTCACGACGACGACCGGCGCCCGCGCCTCGCGGATGCCGAAGGCGATCGCCCGCGCGGGTCCCCGACCCGAGGTGTTGTGGACCGGCCGGATCTCCGGACGGTCGGCGGCGAGCCGCCGCAGCGCCGGGAGCGTCGAGTCGTCGGCCGCGTCGTGCACCACGAGGATCTCCGCGGGGAGGGTCACGGCCTCGAGGAGACGCCGCAGGACGGGCTCGACCGCGTCCCCCTCCTCGTGGACCGGGATGACGACGGAGACGCGAGGGCTCAGACGAGCACGCCCTGGTTGCGCACGTTCCAGACGTCGACCACCGGCTGGTGGAGCGCCAGCGCGGAGTAGCGCCGGTGCGGCGCGCCGATGATCACGAGGTCCGCGCGGCGGACGAGTTCGTCCTCGGCGACGAGGTCCTTGTCGGTGCGCACGTGGGGGTCGGCGCAGAGCACCTCGCGCGCCTTGTACCGCAGGATGCGCTTGAGCTTGTAGGCCAGGCTCGAGCGAGTGTCGTCGCTCTCGGCCTTGAAGGCCATGCCGAGGATGCCGACGGTCATCGTCGAGAGGTCGTGGCGACGCTCGAGGCGGGACACGAGGTAGAGGGGGAGCCCCTCGTTGACCAACATGCTCGCGTGTCCGAGCGTGAACTGGTTGTTGTTGAACGCCGCGAGCTGCATGGTGTCCTTGAAGAGGCACGGACCGGCGGCGAAGCCCGCGCCCGGCAGATCGGCCGCGCGCGGGTAGTCGTGGGTGATCGCGGCACGCACCCGCTCGAAGTCGACGCCGAAGTCGTTGGCGATCGTGTAGAGCTGGTTGGCGGCAGCGAACTTGATGTAGCGCCACGTGTTGGTGAACAGCTTCGCGAGCTCGGCCTCCTCGGGGCTGGTGCGCACGATGTCCCGGGCGATGGTGCCGAAGAGGCGGGCGGCCCGCTCGGTCACCCGCTCGTCGCGGGCGGCGACGATCTGCGGCAGCGTCGAGAGCTCCTCGATGGCGCGGCCCTCCGCGATCCGCTCGGGGCAGAAGCACACGTCGACGGCCACGCCGGATCGGGCCACGGCCTGTTCGACGAGACGCGTGACGCCGGGATAGATCGTGCTGCGGAGGACCAGCAACTGGCCGCCGCGGAGGCGATCCATCAGCGCCTCGACGGCGCGGGGCACGGCCTCGGGGTCGGGGTTGAGGTGCTCGTCGACGGGCGTGCCGATCACGACGACGACGTGCTCGGCCTCCGAGACGCTGCCGGGGTCGGCCGTCACGACCAGCGCACCGGACTCGAGGCTGCGCGCGAGCAGTGGCTGGGCACCGGGCTCCTCGAAGGGCATGGCGCCGCCGGCGACCCGCGCGACCGCCTCCGCGTCGATGTCGTACGCCGTGACCCGCAGGCCGCGGTCGGCGAGGACGATCGCGAGCGGGAGGCCCACGTGGCCGCACCCGCCAACGACCACGACGTCGCGGGTGAATGCCTGCGCCACGTCGTCATCCTACGGACGGGCGCGATCGCGTCTCGAGCGGCTGCACCGCCGCGCATAGCGTCGAGCGCGTGGAGCGGGGCGGCGTCGGATCGACGACGCGGCTCGTGAGGAGGCTCGGCGCGCGGCGAGAAGACCTCGGGTGGGCCGCCGTCGCCGCGTCGGTCGTGATCGCGGCCAATCGCGCGGGCGTGGGCTGGAGCTGGGACTCGACCGACTACGTCGAGACGGGGATCAACCTCGCCGAGGGCCGCGGCCTCGTCGACGTGACGGGGCGACTCAT
>CAXRBC010000217.1:0-5801 GCA_964228515.1 Ilumatobacteraceae bacterium | reverse complement strand
TACCTCGGCGCCGACCAGCCGTCGCGCGCCAGCAGGTCTAGCACCCGACGTCGCTGACCCGCGTAGGGCGCGAGCAGCGCGAGCATCTCGTCGTCGGTGCCGCGGGGACGACCCGCGAGGGCCCAGCAGACCGTGTGCTTCACGTGGTAGTCGCCCACGGGCACCGCGTCGGGGTCCCCGTGCGACGCGGCCACCGTGACCGCGGCCGTCCACTCGCCGACGCCCCGCAGTCGCGTGAGCCACTCGCGCGCGTCATGCGCCTCGTGCTCGGAGAGGCGCGCGATCCGGGCGCCGTGCGCCGCGACGCGCCGCAGCGTGTCGCCGCGCTGTCGCTCGATGCCGAGCGCGTGGAGGTCCCACGAGGTCGTGGCTCGCAGCGCCTCGGGCGACGGGGGCAGGCGCAGGTGGGGGAGACCGGGCGCGGGCTCCCCGAGCCGCCTGCAGAGCGCCGCCCACTGCGCGCGCGCCTGGCGCGAGGTGACGCGCTGGCCGAGGATCGCGGGCAGCAGCTCGTGCCACGGCGTGCCCGACGCGGCGATGCGCGGCACGCGGTGGCGGCGCAGCGCGACGGCCACGGCCTCGTGGTGCGCGTCGATCGCGGGCGGCCGGTCGCGCAGCCCGAGCATCAGGTCCACCCGCGCCTCGAGCCACGCGCCCCCGGGGCCGTGGCGCTCGACGGCGATGCCCGGCGCGGGGCCGGACCCGTACGCCGCGACGCCGACTCGCACGCGGACCGCGCCCGGCCCCTCGGGCGTCAGCGTCGCGCGTTCCCACGTCCGGCCGTCCCATCGCGTCGTGGGGTCGTGGGCGCCGTTGCAGAGCGATGCGGCGGCACGGGGGTCGAGGCGCGGACGGTCGTCGGTGCGCGGGTCCATCGCGACGACCGTACTCACCGGGAGTCGCGGGGCGGTGAAGTACTGTGGGGCCTTCGAC
This sequence comes from Ilumatobacteraceae bacterium, assembly GCA_964228515.1. GTDB lineage: Bacteria > Actinomycetota > Acidimicrobiia > Acidimicrobiales > Ilumatobacteraceae > CAXRBC01. The sequence continues at coordinate 4,868 of CAXRBC010000217.1, read as the reverse complement.
GCGCGAAGGGAGCGACGTGGGCGAGCAACGCGAGATCCTGACGTGGGAGACCTTCGGCGACGCGAGTCGCGACCTCGCGATGCTGATCGCCCGATCGGGCTACGAGCCCGACATGATCCTCGCCATCGCCCGCGGCGGTCTCATGCCCGCGGGCGCCCTCGGCTACGCGCTCGGGGTCAAGAACACCTACACGCTCAACGTCGAGTACTACTCGGGGGTCAACGAGCGGCTCCCGATCCCGATCATGCTCCCGCCCGTGCCGAGCATGGTCGACATGCGCAACGCCCGCGTCCTGATCGTGGACGACGTCGCGGACACGGGCCACACGCTCAAGCTCGTCAACGAGTTCTGCCAGGGCCAGGTGCGGGAGTCCCGGATCGCGGTCCTGTACGAGAAGCCGCACTCGATCGTCAAGTGTGACTACGCCTGGCGGCGGACCGACAAGTGGATCAACTTTCCCTGGAGCGACAAGGACCCCGTGGTGGAGCGCGAGGGCCTCGTCCGCGACGCCTGAACGGCGGGGACCGGCGCCTCGCCTCGCTGCGGGGCCCGGACGTCGCGCGGCGGCTCGGGCCGCGGTCGGTGCTCGTGCAGCCCGTCGGCGCCATCGAGCAGCACGGCCCGCACCTGCCCCTCGCGACCGACGCGATCATCGCCGAGGCGGTCGCCGCGGCCGCGGTGGCGCGCGTCGCGGGTGAGGGCGCCGGCTCCGCCGGCGCGGGCGGCACGGCGAGGGTCGACGCCTGGCTCCTGCCGACCCTCTCCTATTCGAAGTCCAACGAGCACGCCTGGGCCGCGGGCACCGTCTGGCTGTCCGACGCCACGATGCGCGGCGTGCTCGACGACCTCGGGCGGTCCGTCGCCGCGACGCCGGCGGAGCGCATCGTGTTCCTCAACGGCCACGGCGGCAACAGCGCGCTGCTCGGCGTGGCCAACCGAGAGCTGCGCCTCAAGTACGGGCTCAAGACGTTCACCGCCCACCCGCACATGCCCGCCGACCAGGGCGGTGCCTCCGCGGCGTCGGAGCTCGGCATGGGCATCCACGCGGGGCACGACGAGACGAGCGTGATGCTCCACCTCGCCCCCGAGCTCGTCGACATGTCGCGCGCGATCCGACGCGTGCCCGAGGGCCTCGCGCGCAACCGTCACGTGCGCTTCGGCGGCTCCGTCTCGTTCGGGTGGCTGTCCAACGACTTCTTCCCCGAGGGGCTCATCGGTGATCCGACGGGCGCCCCCGCGGAGGAGGGCCGGCGCATGTTCGACGCCGCGGTCACGCAGTTCGCAGAGGCGCTCGCGGAGATCGCGGCCTTCGACTTCGGCCGCTAGCCGAGTCCGGAGACGCGAAAGGGGGCGGGACCGGGATCGCTCCCGGCCCCGCCCCCTCCTCCGAAGAGGGCGTTACCCGATCAGGGCAGCGCGATCGTCGGGTCGATGAACTCGTTGGTGACGATGTCCGCCGCCGTGAGGCCTTCCTGCACCTTGGCGCCGATCGCGGTGTACACCGGCGTCGCCTTGGCGATGAAGTCCTCGACGCGCGCCAGGTCGAACGACCCGAGCGTGCCGTCGGGGCTGTTGGCCACGAGGCCGTTGGACAGCATCAGCTCGACCGCCGCGGTGGCCTGACCCTCGTCGTACAACCAACCGTTGTTGTACTGCGAGACGAGGTCCAGGATCAGCGCGTTGGTCTCGGCCGGGTCGGTCACGTAGTCGACCTGGGCCTGCTGGATGATCGGCACGAGGAGCTTGAGGCACTCCGCGTTGTTCGCGACCGTGTCGGGCAGACCGCCGAGCGACTGGGCGTAGGCCGTCCAGCCGGCATCGTGGACCGTCTGATACGCGACGGGCTTGGCCCAGTCGGTCAGCACCTTCTCGTAGTAGTACGGCTCGGACGAGGCGAAGCCCTGCTGGGCAGCCTTGCCGCCGTCGGCGACGAAGTTCGCCGGCGTGCCGTCGTACGTGCCGTCGACCTGCGCCTTGTCCAGGATGCCCTCGGTGACGAGGTACTCCATGTAGGCCGCGCCACCGAAGTAGCGGACCTTGGCGCCGGTGGCCTTGAGGTCACCGATCGTCTTCACGTCGGGGTACGTCGCCGGGTCCCACATGATGATCTGCGGGTTGATGTTGAACGGCGCGACGACGGTCATGGTCGGGAACTCGCCCGAGTCCTGGACCGCACCGTCGGTGCTCACGAACCCGAGGAAGATCTCGGGGTCCTGGTACATCAGCGACGTGGGGCTCTGGAATCCGATGGCCGGACCGCCGGCGCGGACCTGCACCTTGACGCCGGTGTCGACGTTGCCGGAGGTCACGAGCGGGCCGGTGACCCGGGTCCCCGCCGTGTCGACCTCGTAGCCGTCGCCGACCATCTGGTACAGGAAGCCGTGCTCGGCCTCCGGGTTCCAGTCGGTCTGGAAGGTCACGGTGTCGGGGCAGACGCCCGCGAGCGAGACGGCGGCCTCGTCGGCCGGCGCCTCCTCAGCGGGAGCCTCGGTGTCCTCGGTCGCTGCCTCGTCGGTCGCGTCGTCCCCGCCGCAAGCGGCGAGGCCGAGGCACGCCACGCCGAACAGCGCGATGGCCTTTCTCCTCATTGGGTGTCTCCTTGGGTGTGTGGGTATGGGTATCCGTGTGGGTATTGCGTCTCACGAGGCGCCATCACTGGCCCCTCGTCGTGGCGTGCCACTTGCCGACGGCGAGCTTGGCGAGCACGCCGAACAAGATGAACACGACCAGGCCGAATGCGCTCGCGAGGATGATCGAGGCGATGAGCTCCGACCCCCAGAGGCGACCGCGGTAGATGTCGATCTGCGCGCCGATGCCGACGACCCCGCCCTGTCGGAAGTAGAAGTCGCCGACGACCGCGCCGATCACGGAGAGGCCCGCGGAGATCCGCAGGCCCACGAAGATGTTGGGCATCGCGGCGGGGAACTGCAGCTTCACCAGCCGCGTGAGCGGGCTCACCTTGTGGAGCGTGAAGAGCTCGTGCTGGCTCTTGTCGACCGACAGGAGTCCGAAGAGCGTGGTGTTGACGATGGGGAAGAAGGCGATGAGCACGACCACGAGCACGCGCTGGGTCTGGATGCCGTCGATGAGGGCGCGGATCAGCGGCGTCATCGCGAGGATCGGTGCCGACTGGAGCGCCACGAGGTAGGGCCACGTGGCGCGCTCCATCCACCGGCGGGTCGCCATCAGCGTCGCGAGCCCCGTGCCGATCACGATCGTGATGACGAGCCCGATGATCGCGATCTTGATGGAGTCCCACAGCGATCGGATGATCGGGAAGAGGCCGCGGTCCTGCCCCGTCTGCCAGGTGAGGAGCCCCTCGTTGACCACGCGGTGCGGCGTCGGGAGCAGGAAGCGCTTCTGCGGCGGGAGGATGCGCGTCGAGAGGAGGTACCAGAGTCCGATGAAGGCGATGAAGACCACGGCGGGGCCGACGTAGTCGCTCCAGTGTCGGCGGTCCACCGCGTCGCGCGGCGCGTCGGCGGCCTTTGGCGCGGTCGCTGCGGCGCCGCCGGTCGCGGCGCTCATGCGAGCACCCCGCGCAGGGACCGCGACACCTGGCCGCAGATCTCGGCGAACTGCGGCTGGTACCGCAGGTCGTGGGGCCGCGGGTACGCGAACGGCACGGCGAAATCCCCGACGATCCGGCCCGGTCGGGCCGACATCACGAGCACGCGGGTGGACATGAAGACCGCCTCGGGGATCGAGTGGGTGATGAAGAGGCTCGCGAAACCCTCGAGTTGGAAGAGCCGCAGCAGCTCGTCGTTGAGCCGCTCGCGGGTGATCTCGTCGAGAGCACCGAACGGCTCGTCGAAGAGGAACGTGCGCGGCTTCATCACGAGCGAGCGCGCCAGGGAGGCGCGCATCTTCATGCCACCCGAGAGCTGTCGCGGGTACTTGTCCTCGAAGCCCTGCAGCCCCACGAGTTGGATGGTCTCCGCGGCGAGGCGCTCGCGCTCCGCGCCGCCGATGCCGCTCAGTTCCGCGATGAGCTCGACGTTGCGCCGCACCGTGCGCCAGGGCAGGAGCGTCGCGTCCTGGAAGACGTAGCCGATCTTGGATCCGTCGACGTCGCAGGAGCCCGCCGTGTGCCGCTCCAGCGCGGACGCGATGCGCAGCAGGGTGCTCTTGCCGCAGCCCGACGGACCGACGACGCTCACGAACTCTCCCTCGCGCACGCCGAAGGAGACGCCCTCGAGCGCCACGGTGCCGTCGGGGAACGTCATCCCCACGTTCTCGAACGTCAGCGCTGACATCCGACCCTCCCCCCGATGCGCGACGAGAGTAGTCGGGCGGGGCGCGCCGCGCGAACGGCCTGCGGCACTCCGCCCCGACCCGCCAGCGATCGGATCGTCAGTCGGATGGGGTCCCCGCGCGACCCCGCCCGTCGACCCCGGCCACCACGCGGCCGTCGTGCACGACGATGCGGTGCGGGGGCTGGTCCGCGATCGCGGCGCGGGGGTCGGCCGCGGGCACCACGACGAGCTCGGCGCGCGCGCCCACCATCGGCCCCGCGGCGGGGAGCGACATCACCGCGCGGGGTGCGTGGGTCACCGCCTCGAGCGCCTCGTCGGGCAGCAGGTGCGCCGCCATCACCATCAGCGCCGCGGTCTCGAGCGGGTCCGCGCGACCGACGGGGTTGAAGGGATCCTGGAGGTTGTCCGCGCCGGCCGCCACGGTCGCCCCCGCCCGCCGCAGCGCGCGCACCGCGGTGAGGCCGCGCGGCATGGCGTGCTGGCGGTCCCGACCCTGGAGGAAGAGGTTGGTGTGGGGCAGGGCGATCCCGCCGACGCCGGCCTCGGCGACGCGGCCCGCGACGCGGGCCTGCGTCGCGTCGTCCTGCACCCCGAGGCTCACGCAGTGCGACG
>CAXRBC010000216.1:0-3346 GCA_964228515.1 Ilumatobacteraceae bacterium | reverse complement strand
GGCGCGCGTCCCGCCGGCCTCGGCCCCCGGGCGGGCCGCGGCGTCGCAGCGCGCGGCGCTCGCCTCGCGGGGGACGGGCTCGGGGACCGCCGCGACGTTGACCGCCAGCCCGACGCGGCCGCCCATGGCGAAGACGTCGCTGCAGGCGTGGGCGGCAGCGATGGCACCGAAGTCGTCGGGGTCGTCGACGAGCGGGGGGAAGAAGTCGGTGGTGCTCACGAGCGCCACGTCGTCGGTGAGCCGGTAGACCGCCGCGTCGTCGAAGGGCGCGAGCCCGACGAGCAGCGCGGGATCGAACGACGGTGGGAGCTCGCGCACGAGGTCTGCCAGCAGCGACGCGCCCCACTTGGCGGCGCACCCGCCGCACGACGTCCACTCGGTGAGCCGCAGCTCGCCGTCCGTGCGCGGCGCGATCGTCGTCACGGGCGCGAGCCTACGGGCGCGGCGCGGCGGCGGCCCCGTCGAGCTCGCGCAGCAGCGTCTCGCCGCGCGCCTCGTGCGCGGCGAAGCGCGGATCCACGCGCGGCGCAGCGACCGCGAGACCGCGCGGGTCGCCGACGACCTCCCAGAGCAGCGCGGGCGCGGCGCCGTGCCAGCGGACCGCGTACGAGATCGTGCGACCGGGACCCGCGACGAGCCCGTGCGCCTCGAAGTGACCGCCGCGCCACGCGTCGGGGATCCCGTCGGGCAGCACCTGCACGGAGCCGTCGGCGGCGACGCGGGCGAGGCCGTCCTCGATCACCGCGATCGCACGCGCGGCGCGCACCGCGACGGGTCCAGCCGCGTCGGGCCCGGCCGCGTCGGACGGCCTGGTCGGCGCGTGCGCCGCGCCGTGGCCGTCGACCCGTCCCTCGACGGGGTCGCCGAGTCGGGCCGCGATCGCGGCCACGTCGGCGGCACCGTCGCGCTCGCCCGCAGCGACGCGCGCCCACGCGCCCATCACGAGGGCACGCGACTCCCGGCGGGCCGGCGCACCGGTCGAGCCCCGCGTGCGGCGCCCGACGCGCTCCGCGACGGCGCCGCACCACGCCGCGAGCTCCCACGGCTCGGCACGGGCGGGCTCGCGGAGGCGCAGGGCCTCGGCCGCGACCAGGAGCGCGTCCGCGGGGTCGTCGACCGCCGAGGCCGGCGCAGCGTCGAGCACGAGGTCGCAGCGCGCCGCCACGAGGGCCTCGGCCGCGCGCGGGTCGGGCAGGTCCACGCGGCCCGCGCCGTGCGCGACCTCGCGCCACGCGCCGACGACGCGGTCGACGTCGGCGCGCCCGACCACCCACGCCTCGTGCGCCGCGCCGGTCGCGCCGCCACCTGGCACGCCACCCGTGCCGCCGACGTGCAGCACCGCGCGCAGCGCGCTCGCGTGCGGGAGCGCCCACGTCGACGCCGCCCCGCCGAGCCCCTCCGCGGTGGCGGCCGACGCGGCACGCGCGGCCACGAGCGGCGCGCCGTCGGCCGCGATCGCCACTGCCACCGCGCGCGGCGACTCGTTGCGCCACTCGAGCACCACGACCCCGCCGCGGTCGGGCGCGGCCCACGCCGTGCACGCGACGTCGCCACCGGGCACCTTGACCCGCGTCTCGACCACGGGCGCGCCGAGCACGCGGCGCTGGCGCAGCGACGGCGGCCGCGTCGCGGGGTCGTGCCAGCCGTCCTCGGCGAGCACGGCCCACCGGGCCGACGCGTCGCGGGCGCGCACGGCGCCTGCGGCGTCGACGCTCGCGCGCCAGCCCGCGCCGCGCACGCCGATCGTCCAACGCGACGCACCGTCCTGCTCGTGCCCCCGCGCCGCGCCCGTCACGGCGAGTCAGCGTAGGTGCGCCGCACGGCGCCACTCGTAGGCTTCGCGCGTGCGGGAGGCGGCCGTCGTGGTGCCGATCAAGTCCTTCCGCCGCGCCAAGGATCGCCTCGCGGAGGTGCTCACGCCCGCGGAGCGCGCGGCGCTCGCACGCTCGTGCGCCGGCCGCGTGATCGACGCGGCCCGCGGATCGGACGTGATCGTCGTCTGCGACGACGACGAGGTCGCCGACTGGGCCGCCGCGCGCGGTGCCCGCTCGGTGCGGCCCGACGCACCGGGCCTCGACGCCGCCGCGCGCCGGGGCGTCGACGCGGCGCGCGACGCGGGCCACCGCGTCGCCATGGTGGTGCACGCCGCCCTGCCGCTCGCGAGGGACCTCGCGGCGGTGCTGCGCGGGCGCACGCCCGCCGACGCGGCCGCATCCGTGACGATCGTGCCCGACCGCCATGGCGACGGGACCAACGTGCTGGTGGTGCCCACCGGCGTCGCGTTCGACTTCCGCTACGGGCCCGGCAGCGCCGAGGCCCACGCCGCGGAGGCGCGGGCGCGCGGCCTCGCGGTCCACGTGGTGCGCGACCCCGAGTTGGAGGTCGACCTCGACGTCGTGGACGACCTCGCCGAGGCCCAGCGCCGCGAGGCGGCACGCGGCGGCGATGCTCCCGCCGCGGACCGCGCCGCACCGCGGGCAGAATGACCCGATGACCGGGCGCGCCGCACCGCAGTCGGCCCCGCTGACGCTCCCGCAGAAGGTCTGGGACCGGCACGTCGTGCACTCGGCGCCGGGCGAGCCGGACCTGCTCTACATCGACCTGCACCTCGTGCACGAAGTGACGAGCCCGCAGGCCTTCGACGGCCTGCGGCTCTCGGGCCGGCGCGTGCGCCGCCCCGACCTCACGGTGGCGACGGAGGATCACAACGTCCCGACCGCCGACGTGCACCTGCCCGTGGCCGACCCCGTGAGCCGCACGCAGCTCGAGGTGCTGCGACGCAACGCGGCCGAGTACGGCATCACGCACTACCCGATGGGCGACCCGCGCCAGGGCATCGTGCACGTGATCGGCCCCGAGCAGGGTCGGACGTGGCCGGGACTCACCATCGTGTGCGGCGACAGCCACACCGCGACGCACGGCGCGTTCGGCGCGCTCGCGTTCGGCATCGGCACGAGCGAGGTGGAGCACGTGCTCGCCACGCAGACCCTCCCGCAGGCTCGCCCGAAGTGGATGGCGGTCGAGGTGCGCGGCCGGCTCCCCGAGGGCGTCGGCGCCAAGGACGTGATCCTCGCGATCATCGGGCGCATCGGCACGGGCGGCGGCATCGGCCACGTGATCGAGTACCGCGGCGAGGCGATCCGCGCGCTCTCCATGGAGGGCCGGATGACGGTGTGCAACATGTCGATCGAGGCCGGCGCGCGCGCGGGCCTCGTGGCGCCCGACGCCGTCACGTTCGCGTACCTCGAGGGCCGGGAGCACGCACCCCGCGGCGCCGACTGGGAGCGGGCGATCGAGCACTGGCGCACGCTGCGCACGGACGACGGTGCGAGCTTCGACGCCACGG
>CAXRBC010000215.1:0-2505 GCA_964228515.1 Ilumatobacteraceae bacterium | reverse complement strand
TGCCGTGGAGATGAAGGACAGGTCCACCACGACGAGGGAGAAGGGCGCGCGCCACGGCGTCGCCGCGTCGCGCGCGGCCATCAGCGCGGGGACCTCGCGCACGTGGACCCCCTCGACGCTCGTGACACGCGGGTCCGCGGCCACCCGCTCGTGCAGCTGCGCGGTCCCCACGTCGAGGGCGACCACCTCCGCCGCGCCGCGCGCGAGCAACACCTCGGTGAAGCCGCCCGTGCTCGCCCCCACGTCGAGGCAGCGTCGACCCTCGACCCGTACGCCGAACGCGTCGAGGGCCCCCGCGAGCTTCGCCCCGCCGCGCCCCACCGGCGTGCGATCGGGACGCACCTCGATCGGCTCGTGCGGGGCGACCAGCCGGGTCGCCGACGTGACGGGTGCGCCGCCCACGGTGACGCGGTGCGCGTCGATCATCGCGCGTGCCTCCCCCGGCGACGCCGCGTGCCCGCGTGCGACGAGGGCGGCCACGACGTCGAGGCGCCTCACCCCGCCAGCATCCGATCCACGCAGTCCGCGAGGTCGCGGACCGCCACCGTGCGCGGCGCGCGAGACTCGACCTCGCGGGCCGCGTCCGCGCTCGTCACGCCGGAGCACGCGAGGGCGAACCGCGCGCCGATCGTGCGGGCGAACTCGCCGTCGGTGTCGTCCCGGTCGCCCACGACCCAGCACGTCCCGAGGTCCTCGACGCCGAGGGTGCGGCGCACCACCTCCCCCATCGGCGCGCACGGCTTGCCCGCCACCGTCGCGACGACGTGCGAGGCCGTCTCGACCGCCGCGAGGATCGAGCCCCCGCCCGGCGAGAGCCCGTACTCGTGCGGGTACGTCGCGTCGCGATTGGTGCCGATCAGGCGCGCGCCCGCGCGCACGGCCGCCGAGGCCCGGGCGAGGCCGACGAAGTCGAAGCTCTCGTGGTACCCCACGACCACCGCGTCCACCCGCTCCGCCGCATCGCCGAGCGCCCACGCGCCGTCGTCGGTGCGACCCGCCACGTGCGCGCCCGCCCGCTCGACCGCCTGCACGATGCCGGGCCCCCCGCCGACGAGCACCGCCTCGCCGGCGCGCAGCAGCGTCGCCGCCGCCATGCTCGAGGTAAGCACGTCGCCCTCGGCCGGGATGCCCATGCCCGCGAGTGCGGCCTCCTGGCGCTCGACGGGCGCGGAGGAGTTGTTGGTCACGAAGAGCACGCGCACCCCGGCGGCGCGGGCGCGCGCCACGGCGTCGACCGAGCCCGGGATCGGCGCGCGGCCGAGCCACACGACGCCGTCGAGGTCGCAGACCAGTGCCGGCACCTGCACGCTCATCGCGGATCCCATCGGCGCACGGTTCGCCGGTGCGCGTCCGGTGCTGGCACCCTTGGAGTGTGCCAGAGTTCCTGCCCTTTCGCGCCACGCGCCACGCGCCACGACTCACCGCCGAGATCGGCCGGTTGTGGGCGCCCCCCTACGACGTGCTCTCCGAGGAGGACCGCGCGCGACTCGCCGCGCGCCATCCGCGCAACGTCGTGCACGTGGACGTGCCCGTCGCCGACGCGGGGGTCGCCGACCGGTACGCCGCGGCCGCGGCTCGGCTGCGGGGCTGGATCGCCGAGGGCACGCTGGTCACCGACGACGCGCCGTCGTACACGATCGTGCGCACCTCGTTCGTCGACCCCTCCGGCCGCGCGCGCACGACGCTCGGCGTGATGGGCGCGCTGCGCATCGAGGCGCCCGACGACCCGGGCGTGCGGCCCCACGAGCGCACCACGCCCAAGGACTCGACCGACCGTCTCGAGCTGACGCGCGCCACGCGGGCCAACCTCTCGCCCGTCTGGGGTCTGTCGCTCGCCGCCGGCCTCACCGGCGCGCTGGTCGAGCCCGGCACCCTCGTCGGTGAGGCCACCGACGACGACGGCGTCGTGCACCGCTACGAGCGCGTCGACGACCCGGCGCGCGTCGCGGCCATCGCCGCGGTCGCCTCCTCCGCCACCATCGTGATCGCCGACGGGCACCACCGCTACGCCGTATCGCGCGCCTATCGCGACGAGGCGGGCGCGCCCGAGGGGGCCCGCCACGTGCTCACCCACCTCGGCGAGCTCGTGGAGGAGCAGCTCGCGGTCGCGGCGATCCACCGCCTGTACGCGGGCGTCACCCCCGGCGCGCTCGAGGCCGCGCTCGCCGCGTCGTTCGCGTGCCGCGAGATGGGCGACCTGCCCGACGACGCGATCGCCCGCATGGCGAGCGACGGCCACCTCACGCTCGTGCGCGCCGACGGCTCCGCGGTGGCGCTCACGCCGCGCAGCGGCGCATTCCCCGGCGTGCGCGACCTCGACTCGGCGCGGCTCGAGCACGCCCTCTCGGCGCTGCCCCACGAGGTGTCGTACCAGCACGGCGTGCGGGAGGTGCGGGCGCGGCTCGCCGCCGGCGGACACGCCGCGGCCGTGCTGATCCGCCCCGTCGGCGTCGCCGAGATCGCCCGCACGGCGCGCGAGGGCGTGCTGATGCCGCCGAAGTCGAC
>CAXRBC010000214.1:0-2240 GCA_964228515.1 Ilumatobacteraceae bacterium | reverse complement strand
GCGCCGTCGCCTCCGGACGGCCGACGGCGGCGACGCGGCAGCAGCAACCGCCGCACCTCCCACGGCGCGCTGAGGCTCATCCGGGCCAGCGCGCCGGCCACGCGGCGAGCCGGCACCCACGTCGCCATGAGCGGCGCCCACCTGCGCGCCGGCATCGCGGCAAGCGCGTCGAAGAACGCGGCGGCCTCGCGCCCGCGCAGCGCGAGCAGGATCCGCATGCCGTAGCGGTGCAGCCGCCGCGCCCGGCGCGCGCGGCGCGGCCACGCGGCGCGGCGCCCGATGCGCGCGAGCGACGGGCCCGCGGCGCCGTCGACCATGCCGCGCGCGAGTGCCCGCGCGACGCGGGGCGCGGCGCCGAGCGACGCCGCCACCGAGTAGCCGGTGACGGGATGCGGGTAGCTCGCGGCCGCCCCGAAGGCGACGGCGGCACCCTCCGCGATGGGCAGGGACTCCCCCATCGGGATGTGGACCTCCTCGGTCGCGATCGCGCGCGACACGACGTCGACGCCGACCCGCCGTTCGAGGCGCGCACGCAAGGCCGACGCCTCGAGCGCCGCGCCCCGCGCCAGCGACGTCTCCTCCAGTAGCACGGTGCCGTCGCCGAAGCCGAGCGCGTAGAGGAAGGTCGGGTCCGGGTCGTCCTCCGACCCGGGTGCGGGCGTCCAGTCCATGAAGGTGCAGCGGCCCGCATGCCGCGGCGCCGCGGACTCCGGCACCACGACGCCCCACGCCGACTGCACCGCGCGCCTCGCACGCCACCGGTAGGTGGTGAGCAGCGTCCGCGCGCCCGCCGCGTCGACGACCGCCCGCGCCCGCAGTTCGCGCGGCGGCGCGCCCGCCGACGTCTCCACCACGATCGCGACCGGACCGCCCTCGCCGTCGTACCGCGTCGAGATCCCGAGGCCGCGCAACTCGCGGACGCCGGGGTGCGCGAGCGCGCGCGCCAGCGCGACGTTGTCCAGCGCCACGTACGCGCGCTCCACCTCGCGGGCCGTGAGCCCGTGCAGCACCGGCCGCTCCCAGCGGGTGCGCACGGCCGCACGGATCGCATCGGGCTCGTAGACGCCGAGCTCGCAGAGTGCGAGCCACTCGTCCTCCCACGCGCCGTAGGTCTGCCGCCACGGCGCCCCCGGGTCGGGTGCGACGAGGAGCACGTCGAGCGCCATCGCGGCGCACGAGCGGGCGATCGCGCGCGCCGCCGGACCCGCGCCCGCGACGACGACGTCGGCGTCGAGCGGTGCCGCGGCGTCGGCGGTCGTCACGCGAGCTTGTCGACGAAGGCCTCGAGCTGGCGCAGGTTGCGGCACTCGTGGACGCCGTCGGTGTGCTGGCCGTACTCACCGACGATCGAGTCGCCGGTGTTCCAGTACGAGCGGGGCTCGGGGTTGAGCCAGTAGACGTGACGGGCGCGGGTGCGCATCTCCTTGACCACCCAGGCCTGCGCGGCGTGGTAGTTGTTGCGCGCGTCGCCGAGCAGGAGCACGGTGGTCTTGGGTCCGATCTCGCGGCCCCAGCGCTCCCAGAACACCTCGAAGGCGTGCCCATAGTCGCTGTGGCCGTCGACCCACACCACGTCCGCCTCGTTGTTCACGCGCAGGATCGCCTCCTGGACGTCCTCGGTCGTCTTGAAGTATCGCGTCACCTCGTCGATGCCGTCGATGAAGACGAACGACCTGACCTTGGAGAACTGGTGCTGGATCGCGTACACCAGCATCAGCGTGAAGCGCGCGAAGGCCGCGACGCTGCCCGAGATGTCGGCCACGACCATGAGCTCGGGCTTCGCGGGCCGCGGGTACTTGAACTTCGGCTCGGCCGGCACCCCGCCGTACGAGAGCGAGTGGCGCACCGTGTTTCGGAAGTCGAGGGGTCCCCGGCGCCCGTGGCGGCGCTTGCGCGTGAGGCGGGCCGCGAGCTTGCGCGTGAGCGGCTCCAGTGCCTTGCGCAGCTGCGCCATCTCGTCCTTGCTCGCGTGCATGAACTCCACGTCCTCGGGGAGCGGCTTGCGCAGCGTCTTGGCCATCGCCTCCGCCCCGCGGTCGGCCACCAGCCGCCGGCGGATCTCGGCCTCGATCTCCTGCTTGAAGCGCTCGATGCGGTCGGTGTACTCGTCGCGCTCGAGGCGCTCCTCGAGCGACGAGAGGTCGCGCCCGGCCTCCTCGGCGTTGGCCGCCATGAGCTTGGCGAGCATCCCGTCGAGGTCGAGGTTGCGCAGCGTGCGGTAGAGGTAATACGTGCCGCCG
>CAXRBC010000213.1:0-4272 GCA_964228515.1 Ilumatobacteraceae bacterium | reverse complement strand
CAGCGCGCCGCACGCGCGGATCGCGTCCTGCACGCGCGCCACGTCGGCGTCCGTCATGCCGGGGCGGCCGACCGTCTCCAGCACCGCGCGCTGCGCCGGCGTGGCCCGCGCCGTGGCGATGGCCAGCAGCGGGGTGGGCTTGCCCTCGCGCAGGTCGTCCCCGACGGGCTTGCCCGTGATCGCCGTCTCGCCGAAGGCGCCGAGCACGTCGTCGCGCATCTGGAACGCGTCGCCGAGCGGCAGGCCGTAGGCCGCGAGCGCCGGGAGCAACTCGGCCGCCCGGCCCGGGGCGGCGAGGAGCGCCCCGAGCTGCAGCGGGCGCTCGATGGTGTAGCGCCCGCTCTTGTAGCGGCAGATGCGCTCGGCCGCCTCGCGGCGGCGCTCGCGGCGCGCCGACCCGACGACGTCGAGGTACTGACCCACGTTGAGCTCGATGCGCAACTCGTGCCAGAGCGCCCAGGCCTCGGGCGGCGCGCCCGCGAGCAGCAGGTCGGCGTAGACGAACGCAAGGTCGCCGATGAGGATCGCCGCGCCCTCGCCGAATCGTCGTGCCTCGCCCGCCCACCCGGCGCGCGCGTGGTCGGCCTCGTAGGCGACGTGGGCGGTGGGCTCCCCGCGGCGCGTCGCCGATCCGTCCATGACGTCGTCGTGGAACAGCGCGAACGCGTGCAGCAGCTCGAACGCCGCGCCCGCGTCGATCGCGCGCGCGTCGCCGTCGGCTCCGCCGGCCCCGACGAAGCCCCAGTGGCAGAAGGCGGGTCGCAGGCGCTTGCCCCCCGCGCCGACGAGCCGCGAGATCTCGTCGATCGGTCGCGCGAGGTCCGGGTCGAGCGACGCCCAGCGGGCACGCTCGGCACCTAGCAGCGCGGCCAGCCTCGCGTCGACGCGCTCCGCGATGGGGCGCAGCGACGAGGGAGGACGGGGCGCCACGCCGCGAGGCTACGACTCGCGCGCGGCCAGCACCTCGTCGATCTGCAACTTCGCCGCGGCGATGCGCTCGCGGCACGCCTCGATGAGCTCCGCCGCGCGACGCACCCGCGTCGCGAGCGCGTCGACGTCCACGTCGTCCGCCTCCAGGCCGTCGAGGATCTCCTCGAGTTCCGCCACCGCCTCGGCGTATCCGGTCTCGCGCTGCTGCTTGGTCACGCGTCGCTCCTCGTCGTGGTGCGCGTCACGGTACTCGCGACGTCGCCGTTCGCGACGCTCGTGACGATCTCGTCGCCGGCCCGCAGCGCGCCCGCGTCGCGCACCACGCGGCCTGCCGCGTCGCGCGTGATGCTCCAGCCGCGCCGCATCACGTGCACGGGGTCGAGGAGGCGGAGACGGTCGGCGCACGCCGCGACCCGACGCTCCTCGAGGCGCACCACCTCGCGGGGTCGGCGCGCGAGGGACTGGGCCACGAGGTCGAGGCGCCGCGATCGTTCGTCGAGCAAAGAGACGGCGCGTGCCGCCACCGCCGACCAGGCGTCCTCGGTGCGGCGCACCCAGTCGCGGACGCGCTCCACGAGGGCGACCGCGGCGGCCGTGGGCGTCTTGTGCATGGCGTGGGCCACCTCGTCGGCGACGCTCACGTCGCGCTCGTGGCCGATGCCCGTGAGCACCGGGTGGCGACACTCGGCGATCGCGGCGGCGATCTCCATGCCGTCGAAGGCCATGAGGTCGGCCTTGGATCCACCGCCGCGCACCAGCAACAGCACGTCGAGGTCGTCGCGCGCGTCCAGCGCCCGCAGCGCGGCCGCGACCGTCCGCGGCGCGTCGTCGCCCTGCACCCGTGCGTCGTGCACGACGACGCGGAATCCGATGCCCGAGTCGACGAGCGTCTTGCGCACGTCGGCAAGCGCGTCGCTGCCCGCGCTCGTGACGATGCCGAGTCGCAGCGGGACGAGGGGCATCGGGACGCGGCGGTTGGCGTCGTAGCGGCCGTCGCGCTTGAGCGCGGCGACCGTCGCGTCGCGCTGCGCCACGAGGTCGCCGAGCGTGAAGCGCGGGTCGATCTCGGAGACCTTGAAGGAGAAGCGTCCGGATGCATGCCAGATGTCGGCGGTGCCGAACATCCGGACCTTGAGCCCGTTGCCCAGCTCGAGCCCGCTGTCGGCGAGGGTCCGCGAGATGCGGGTCCACACGCCGCGCCAGATCGCGACCGAGATGGTGGCCTGGCGGCCCTCCTCGCGGTCGGCGAGGTCGAAGTACACGTGACCCTTCGCGCCGGCCGCCGCGTTGAGCTTCATGACCTCGCCCTGGATCCAGACGCCCCGACCGGTTGCGTCCGCGATCGCGCCGTTGACGAGATCGATGAACTCCGCGATCGAGTAGGTGTGCCCTGCGTCGGCGCCCGCCACGACGGGCCACGATACGGTGAGCGCCCATGCGACGCACGGGTCCGCGACTCGCGGCACTCGCGGCGGTCGGCGCGCTGGCGCTCGCCGCGTGCGGCGAGCGGATCATCGTCGGCTCCAGCAGCGACACCGCGCCGGACGGCGGGCCCGCCGCCGCGCCGACGACCACCGAGGCCGCGCCCACGCCGGCGGATGCGCCGGACGGCTCGATCGACTGGTCGCCGTGCACCGCGGGCGGCACGCTCGAGTGCGGGACGCTCGAGGTGCCCTACGACTACGACGATCCCGGGATCGGCACGTTCCGCCTGCACCTCGTGCGGCGACCGGCGACGGACGCCTCGGCGCGCATCGGCTCGATGTTGGTGAACCCCGGCGGCCCCGGATTCGGCGGCTCGAGCGTCGCGGAGAACGCGCAGTGGTACTTCTCGGCGGACCTCCTCGCGGCATTCGACGTGATCGGTTGGGACCCGCGGGGCACGGGCAAGTCGGAGCCGGCGATCGACTGCGTCGACACCTACGACGAGTACTTCGGCCTCGACTCGCCGCCCGGCACCCCGGGGGAGAAGCAGGCGCTGGCCGACTCGGCCCGCGCCTTCAACGCCGCGTGCGAGGAACGCAGCGGCGGGATCCTCCCCTACGTCTCCACCCGCGCGAGCGCCCAGGACATGGACGCGATCCGTCGCGCGCTCGGCGAGGAGCGCATCACCTACTTCGGCTTCAGCTACGGCTCCGAGCTCGGCGCCACATGGGTGACCCTGTATCCCGACACCGTGCGCGCCGCGGTGCTCGACGGGGCCGCCGACCCCAACGCGTCCAGCCTCGAGGCCGGGCTCGCGCAGGCGAGGGGCTTCGAGCAGCAGCTGGACGCGTTCCTCGCCGACTGCTCCGCGCGTCCCGCCTGCGCATTCCACAGCGGGGGCGACGCCGAGGGTGCGCTCGACGCGCTCATCGCCGCGATCGACGCGCGGCCCGTGCCGACGTACGGCTCGCGCATCCCGGTCACGCAGGGCGTGCTCTTCACCGCGATCGCCCAGGCGATGTACACCGACGCGTTGTGGCCGCAGCTCGCCGCCGGCCTCGCGGAGGCGACGAACGGCGACGGGTCGGGCCTGCTCGCGCTCTACGACGAGTACTACCAGCGCCAGCCCAACGGCACGTACGGCAACGAGCTCGAGGCCTTCATCGCGATCTCGTGCCTCGACGATCCGGGGCCGGTCGGCATCGAGGCGGCCGACGCGGTGGTGCCGCAGTTCGAGCGCGCGGCCAGGCGGTTCGGCCCCAGTTTCGCGTACGGCTACTCGTGCGCGCTGTGGCCCGTGCCGCAGGCGACGAAGGTGACGATCACCGGCGTCGGCGCGGGACCCGTGGTCGTGGTCGGCACGACCGGCGACGCCGCGACGCCGCTCTCGTCGTCGCGCAAGGCCGCCGCGGCGCTCGAGCGCGGCATCCTGCTCGTCGTCGACGCCGACCGGCACACGGGCTACGGCGAGAACCAGTGCATCGTCGACCTCGTCGACGGCTACCTCATCGACCTCGAGGTCCCGAAGGCCGAGACGGTCTGCCGCTGAGCGGTCGGCGCGCGCCGCGCCGTCCGGTCACGCAAGAAGGTCGGGATGCTTGCGGAGAAACGCTGTCGAAACGACCCCACGCCCCATCCACGTGGGCTCGGACGAATGTCGTGCAACGATCTCTCGGTATTGCCTCTGGAGCGCACTATCTCCGGCAGACGGTTCCCATGCGCCGCTCAGTCGCTGTTGCAGCTCGAGCGAGGCTTCGCCGAGGTCGTCAACATCGTTCCTGACCAACTCCAACCCAAGCGACGACTGGTAACGCTCGTCGGCGTAGCGAGACTCGTGTGCGAGCATCTCCCGAAGCGTCAATAACCGTCCATCATGTACTGATCTCACTCGCTGGATCGTGAACACACTGCCATCCA
>CAXRBC010000212.1:0-3303 GCA_964228515.1 Ilumatobacteraceae bacterium | reverse complement strand
CCGCATGCTCGCCGAGGCCGGCGTGACCGGCGCGATCGTGCCCGACCTGCCCCTCGAGGAGTCTGCGCCGTGGTGCGCCGCGGCGGACGACGCGGGCGTCGCGACGGTGATGCTCGCGGCGCCGACCGCGCCCGACGCGAGACTGCCGCGCATCGCGGCGCGCGCCCGCGCCTTCGTCTACGCCGTCGGCCTGCTGGGCGTGACGGGGGAGCGGGAGTCGCTCGCGGAGACCGCGACGTCGCTCGCGCGCCGGGTGAAGGCCGTGACCGACCTGCCGGTGCTGGTGGGCGTCGGGGTGTCCAACGCGGTGCAGGCACGCGAGGCCTCCGCGGTGGCCGACGGCGTCGTGCAGGGCGCGTCGGTCGTGCGCCGCCTCATGGAGTCCGGGCCCGAGGCCGTGGGCGCGTACGTGGCCGAGGTGCGCGCGGCGCTGGATGCGCCCGTGCCCGCGTGAGTACGGTGGCGCCGTGCTGAAGACGGGGGACAAGGCGCCGGCGATCGCGCTGGAGGACCAGCACGGGAAGCGCCGCACGCTCAAGGACTTCGCGGGGCGCAAGGTGCTCGTGTACTTCTACCCGAAGGCCGACACCCCCGGCTGCACGCAGCAGTCGTGCCTCCTGCGCGACGTGCGCGACGAGATCGGCCGCACCGCGATCGTCGGCATCAGCCCCGACACGCCCGCGCGGCAGAAGAAGTTCGACGACAAGTACGGGCTCGGCTTCCCGTTGCTCGCCGACGTCGACCACGTCGTCGCGCGCGCGTACAAGGTGTGGAAGAAGAAGTCGATGTACGGGCGGGAGTACATGGGGATCGAGCGCTCCGCGTTCCTCATCGGGGCCGACGGCAAGGTGCTGCACGCGTGGTACAAGATCTCGCCGAAGGACACGCCCGCGCGCCTGCTCGAGGCACTCGGCAAGTGACGATCCCGCCGCGCCCGGCGGACCTGCTGCCGCACCGGCCGCCCTTCCTGTTCGTCGACGCGATCCACGAGCTCGTGCCCGGCGAGCGGGCGGTGGCGACCTGGACGCCGGACCCCGACGCGTGGTGGTGGGCCGGGCACTTCCCCGGGAGGCCGACGCTGCCCGGCGTGCTGATGTGCGAGGCGATCGCACAGGCGGGGGCGATCGCGGTGCTCGCCGATCCGCGGTACGCCGGCGGCCTGCCGCTCTTCGGCGGGCTCGACGGCGCGCGCTTCCGCCGTCAGGTGGTGCCTGGCGAGACACTCACGCTGCGCACCGAGATGACCAAGATGTCGGCTCGCGCGGGGCGCGGGCGCGGCGTCGCGAGCGTCGGCGACGAGACGGCGTGCGAGTGCGAGCTGCTCTTCGTGATCGCGCCCCGGGAGGCGACGGGCGCCTAGCGCGCGGCCGCGGGCCTCAGGCCGCGGCGGGCGCCAGCACGACGGAGCCGTTGTGCCCGCCGAAGCCGAAGTTGTTGCTGATCGTCGGCCCCGGCGTCCACGGACGCGGCGCGCCGACCACCACGTCGATGCCCAGCGCAGGATCGACCGTCGTGGTGTTGGCCGTCGGGGGGATGAGCCCGTGGGTGAACGAGAGGAGCACCGCGGCGGCCTCGAGCGCGCCCGCGGCGCCGAGCGGGTGGCCGGTGACGCCCTTGATCGAGGTGACGGGCGGGCCCGAGCGCCCGAAGACCGCGACGCAGGCCTCCGCCTCGGCCGCGTCGTTGAGGGGCGTCGAGGTGCCGTGGGCGTTGATCTGGCGGACGTCGGCCGGGGCGATGCCCGCGTCCTCGAGCGCGAGGCGCATGCACGCCGCCGCGCCCGCCCCGCCGGGGGACGGCGCCGTGATGTGGTGCGCGTCGGCGTTGCTCGCCGCGCCGAGCACCTCGCCCAGGCCGTGCGCGCCGCGCGCCACCGCGAGGTCCCAGCGCTCGAGGACAAAGACCGCGGCGCCCTCGCCGAAGACGAAGCCGTCGCGCGCGGCGTCGAAGGGCATCGACACGCCCGTCGTCGAGAGCGCCGTCATGTTGGCGAAGCCCGCGACGGCGGTGATGGTGCCCGCCGACTCGGCGCCGCCGGTCACGACCGCGTCGCAGCGGCCCCAGGAGATGAGACGGGCCGCCTGCCCGATGGCGTGGGTGGCCGCGGCGCAGGCGGTGCAGATGGTCTCGGCGGGCCCGCGGAAGCCGTGGCGCATCGACACGGCGGCGCCCGCCGCATTGGCCATCATCATGGGCACGAGGAAGGGCGACACGCGCCGCTCGCCCTTCTCCACCCGGACGATCACCTGCTCCTCGAGGGTGCGCAGGCCGCCGATGCCGGTGCCGAAGATCGTGCCGATGCGCGCCGGGTCGTGGGGCAGCTCACCCGACTGCGCGAGCGCCTCCTGGGCCGCGGCGAGCGCGAACTGCTCGACGCGATCGGCGCGACGGGCCTCCTTGGGGCCCGGGAAGTACGGCAGCGGGTCCCACCCCGCGAGCTCGATCGACTTGGCCCCGCGCGTCCCGGGGCCGAGCAGGCCCGCCCAGAACGCATCGCGGCCCACGCCGCAGGGCGCGACGACCCCGAAGCCGGTGATCGCGACGCGGTGACCGAGACCCTGAATCAGGACACCTTCGACGTGACGAGGGCGAAGGCCTTGCCGACCGTGTCGACGCCCTCGAGCTCGTTCTCGGGCACCGCGATGCCGAACTCCTCCTCGAGCGCCATCACGAGCTCGACGAGGTCGAGGCTGTCGGCGTCGAGGTCGTCCTTGAAGCGCGTGTCCATGGTGATCTTGGAGGCGTCCACCGAGAGGACGCTCACCGCGCACTTGGTGAAGCGGTCGAACAGTTGCTGGTCCATGGGATCAGGCTAGTGCCCCATGCCGAGCCCGCCGTCGACGGGCACGATCGCGCCCGTGACGTAGGCGGCGTCGGCGGACGCGAGGAACGCGACCACGCCCGCGACCTCGTCGGGCGTCGCGACGCGCCCGAGCGGCACGGCGGCGACGAGCTCCGCCATGCGCTCCGGGGAGAGCGCGGCCGTCATGTCGGTGTCGACCGGGCCGGGTGCGACGACGTTGACCGTGATGCCGCGCGATCCGAGCTCGCGGGCGAGTGAGCGGGCGAAGCCGACGAGGCCGGCCTTGGACGCCGCGTAGTTGGTCTGCCCGCCCGACCCGAGCATCGCGACGACGCTGGACACGAGCACGATCCGCCCCGTGCGCGCGCGGAGCATGCCCTGCGCGGCGCGCTTGCAGACGCGGAAGGCCCCCGTGAGGTTGGCGTCCAGCACGTCGGTGAAGTCGGCCTCGCCCATGCGCAGCAGCAGACCGTCGCGCGTGATGCCCGCGTTGGAGACGA
>CAXRBC010000211.1:0-10044 GCA_964228515.1 Ilumatobacteraceae bacterium | reverse complement strand
CGCGCCGCCCGCCACGTCCGCCGCCGCCACGACCCGCTCGCGTCGCCGCAGCGACGGCCCGCGCCGCGCGGCGACGGCCACGACCTCGACGCGCCGCGCGCCGGGAGCGTCGACCGTCACGGCGAGCCGGGCGACGTCGGTGAGCCGCCGCCAGCGCCCGAGGTGGAAGGCGCCGAATGCGGTGTCGTAGGTGGTGGCGCCGTCGGCCCGGCGCTCGTAGAGGGCCGGCTCCGTCTCCGCGTCGGGCGCGGGCAGGGTGCGCTGGAGCAGCGAGGCGGCGGCGTCGCTCACGCGAGGGGGTCGACCGCGAACGCCGGCATGGGGCGCCCCTCGCCGATCGCGGCGGTGAGCGCGTCGACGAGGCCGAGCGCCTCGTGGATGGTCGTGTCCATGTCGAGATAACGGTAGGTGCCGAGCCGGCCGAGGAACGTGACCCCGCCCGCGCCGCGCGCGAGGCGCACGTACTCGCCGAGCTGCGCCTTCTCGCGCACGAGACGGATCGGGTAGTAGGGCACGTCGTCGGGCCCGCACTCCCGGCTGTACTCGCGGTACACGACGGTGCGCGCGTGCGACTCCCACGGGGCGAAGTGCTTGTGCTCGGTGATGCGCGTCCACGGCACCGCGGCGTCGCAGTAGTTGACCACCGGGCAGCCCTGGTAGTCGCCGTCGGCCACCTCGGGCTCGAAGTCGAGCGTGCGGTAGCCGAGGCGCCCGTGCGCGTGGTCGAAGTAGGCGTCGATCGGACCCGTCCACAGCGCGTGATCGAACGCCGCGAGCTCGGTGCGCCCGACGGCGCGGCCGAGGTGCACGCGCACGCGCGGGTGGTCGAGGATCGCCTCGACGATCGGCGTGTACCCGCCCTCGGGGATGCCCTGGTAGGGATGGCTGAAGTAGGAGTCGTCGTCCGTGAAGCGCAGCGGAAGCCGCGCGAGGATGCTGGCGGGCAGCTCGCGAGGGTCCACGCCCCACTGCTTGCGCGTGTAGCCGGCGAAGAACGCCTCGTAGAGCTCGCGCCCGACGAGCCGCAGCGCCTGCTCCTCGAACGACGCGGGGTCGACGATCGTCGCGTCCGCCCGCGCCGAGACGAAGCGCTCTGCCTCCTCCGGCGTCATGGACGCACCGAAGAACGCGTTGATGAGGCCGAGGTTCATGGGCATCTGGTACGCGCGGTCGCCCACGATGGCGCGCACGCGGTGCCGGTACGGGCGCATGGTCGCGAAGCGCCGCACGTAGTCCCACACGCGCTGGTGCGGGGTGTGGAAGATGTGCGGGCCGTAGACGTGGACGAGCACGCCCGTCTCGTGGCGGCGCGTGTGGCAGTTGCCCGCCACGTGGTCGCGGGCGTCGAAGACGTCCACCTCGTGGCCAGCCTCGGCGAGGCCGCGGGCGGCGACGGCGCCGGAGAAGCCCGCGCCGACGATGGCGAAGTGCGTCACGACCCCGCGCGGGTCAGTGCGAGAGCCAGGGCGCGCACGACCCCTCCAGATCGCGGATCTGGATGCGGTCGCGGTTGGCCCACGTCACCTCGTTGGCCGGGTCGGGCCTGAGGGTGAAGGTGCGGAAGCTCATGTCGGTCGTGTCGATCGCGAGGATGCGACCGACGAGGCCGTCGCCGAGCCCCAGCAGGAGCTTGATCGCCTCGAGTGCCTGGATCGACCCGACGATGCCGGGGAGCACGCCCAGCACGCCGGCCTCGGCGCAACTCGGCGCCAGCTCGGCGGGCGGCGGCTCGGGGACCATGTCGCGATAGGTCGGGCCCTCGAGGGGGTGGAAGACGCTGACCATGCCCTCGAAGCGGAAGATCGAGCCGTGCACGACGGGGATGCCCAGCTTCACGCTCGCGTCGTTGAGCAGGTAGCGGCTCGGGAAGTTGTCCGCGCCATCGACGATCACGTCGTAGCCCGCGATCACGTCCATCACGTTGTCGGCCGAGAGGCGCACGTCATAGGTCACGACGTCCACGTCCGGGTTGAGCATCGTGAGGGTCTTCTTGGCCGAGTCGACCTTGCGCTCGCCGACGCGATCCACGTTGTGGAGGATCTGGCGCTGCAGGTTGGACGCGTCGACGACGTCCATGTCGACGATGCCGAGCGTGCCCACGCCGGCCGCCGCGAGGTACAGCGCGGCGGGCGACCCCAGGCCGCCGGCGCCGAGCAGCAGCACCTTGCTGCCGAGCAGCTTCGCCTGGCCCGCGGTCCCGACCTCGGGCAGGAGCAGGTGCCGCTGGTAGCGCTCGCGCTGCTCGGGCGTGAGGAGCGCGGGGCGCGCCCACGGGCGACCCTCGTCCTTCCACTTGCCGAAGCCGCCGGCCATGCTCGAGGCCCGCTCGTAGCCGAGCTGGCGGAGCGTCTGCGTGGCGAACGCGCTGCGCACCCCACCCGCGCAATACACGACGATCGGGGTCGACTTGTCGGGGATGCGCGACTCGACCTGCGCCTCGAGGTGCCCCCGCGGGATGTGCACGACGTCGGTGAGCGCGCCCTGCTCGTACTCATCAGGCTCGCGCACGTCGAGCACCACCGTGCCGGGCTCGGCGATGCGCAGCGCGGCGTCGGCCGTCTCGATCTCGACGATCTGGGCCTTGGCGGCGGCGAGCAGGTCGCGGAACGTCGTCATGGGACGATCAGCCTACCGTCGGCCTCACGGCGCGCAGATCGCGGGGAGCACGTCGGAGAGCGACGCGACGAGCGCGACGTCGGCGTGGCGATCCATCTCGGTCGGTGCGCCGTTGACGATCACCACCCGCGCGCCGGCGACGCGCGCGCGCGGCACGCAGTTGGCAGCCGGGTACACCGAGAGCGTCGTGCCGACGGCGAGCATCACGTCGCACTCCTCGGACGCGCGCACGGCGGCGTCCATCACGGCCGGATCGAGTGGCTGCCCGAAGAGCACCGTGTCGCTCTTGAGGATCCCTCCGCACGCGCGGCACGGGGGATCGTCCTCCCCCGCCGCGACGCGCGCCAGCGTCTCGGGCATCGGGCGCCGGTCGCCGCACCCCCAGCAGCGCGTCGCGAGGATCGAGCCGTGCACCTCGTGGACGAGCGAGGGGTCGTTGCCCGCGCGCTGGTGCAGGCCGTCGACGTTCTGGGTCACGACGGCGCGCAACACACCGCGGCGCTCGAGCGCGACGATCGCCTCGTGGCCCGCGTTGGGCAGTGGGTCGCGCTCGAACCACCGCACCCGGTTGCGCCACGCGGCGCGGCGCACGTCGGCGTCGGCGAGGTAGTGCGAGAGCGTCGACGCGCGCTCGGCGGCGGGGTCGCGGGTCCAGAGTCCGTTGGGCCCGCGGAAGTCGGGGATGCCCGAGTCGGTCGAGATGCCGGCGCCCGACAGCACGGTCACGCGGCGCGCCGCCCGCACCGCCTCGCGGGCCGCGGCGACGAGCGCGGGATCCGCGGGCGGGATCGCCGCGCCGCCGTGGGCGTGGCGGGCGTCGCTCAGGGCTTCGCGAAGTGCTCGGCGAGGTCGATGAGCAGGCGCGTGCCGTATCCGGTCGCGCCCCGCTGCAGCCACGAGGCGTCGGCGTCGGCCCACATCGGCCCGGCGATGTCGACGTGCGCCCAGGGGCGACCGTCGGTGAACTCGTCCAGGAACAGCGCGGCGGTGATCGCGCCGGCGTCGGCGCCGCCCACGTTCTTCATGTCCGCGATGTACGAGTCGATCAGCCTGCGGTACTCGCGCTCGAGCGGGAGCTGCCAGAGCTTCTCCTGCGTGCGGCCGGCACACGACAGCAACTGGTCCACGACGCCCTGGTGGTTGCCCATCACGCCGGCCATGTGCGGGCCGAGGGCGCGGGCGCAGGCGCCGGTGAGCGTCGCGATGTCGACGATCGCGTCGGGCTTCTGCTCGGCCGCGAGCGAGAGCCCGTCTGCGAGGATCAGTCGGCCCTCGGCGTCGGTGTTGTGGATCTCGACGGTCTTGCCGTTGCGGATCGTGATGACGTCACCCATCTTGAGCGCGCTGCCCGACGGCAAGTTGTCGGTGCACATCAGGTAGCCCGTCACGTCGGCCTTGCAACCGAGGGCCCGCAGCGAGCCCATCGTCGCGAGCACCGCGGCGGCGCCGCTCATGTCGGCCTTCATCATCGCGTGGGACGGGTCCGAGGGCTTGAGGCTGATGCCGCCCGAGTCGTAGGTGACCCCCTTGCCGACGAGCACGAGGTGCGGGCGCTTGCCGCGGCCGGTGCCCGTGTACGTGAGCCGCACCATGCGGGGCGGCTCGACGCTGCCCTGGTTGACCCCGATCATGCCGCCGCATCCCATCGCGAGCAGCTGGTCCTTGTTGAACACCTCGGCCCGCAGCCCGGCCGCCCCCGCGACCGCGACCGCGCGGTCGGCCAGCATCCGAGCGGTGAGGTAGGCCGGCGGCATGTTGGCGAGGTCGCGGGCCAGGCACACCGCGTCGGCGATCGTCGTGCCGCGCGCGACGCCCGCGCGCGCCGCCGACTGGGCGGCCGCGGGCACCACGAGGCTCACCTGCGCGAGCGTGGGCGTCGCGCCCTTGTCGCCCTTGAGGGCGTCGTAGCGGTGCGTCGCGAGGCGCAGGCCCTCGACCACGGCCTGCACGAGGCTGGCGCGGTCGCCCTTGCCGTGGGCGGCGAGGTCCGTGGCGAGGTGCGCGTGCGACGCACCCGCGCGCGCCACGTGGGCGGCCGCGGTGCGCTGGGCGGCGGCGTCCATCGCGCGCGCGTCGCCCACGCCGACCGCGATCACGACCGACGCGCCCCGCCCGGGGAGCGTCGCGACCTGGCCGGGCTTGCCCTCGAACCCCATCGCGGAGAGCTGGGCCCGCGAGACCGGCACCTCGCGCGGCAACGCGCCCTTCGCGGGGACCGCGACGGCGTACGCGGTGGCCGCGCGCGGCGCCCTGCGCTCGACGGTGACCTTCATCGCGGCCATCGCGGAGAACCTACACCTCCTTGGCGACGAGGGACGTGCCCTCCTGCCACCGCGCGAGCGTCCAGAGCAGGTCCGACAGTCGATTGAGGTACGGGCCGACGTGCGACGGCGCGGGCGCGGCGGTGAGCGTCTCGCGCTCGGCGCGGCGCACCGTCGTGCGCGCGACGTCGAGCAGCGCCGACAGACGATTGCCCCCCGGCACGACGAACTCGGTCGGGTGCTCGAAGCGGTCGTCGACCGCGTCGATCATGTGCTCGAGCTTCGCGACCATCTCGGCCGTGATGAGCGACTTCCCGGGCACGAGCTTGCCGCGGTTCTCCGGCAGGGTCGCGAGTTCGGCCATCAGCACCCACAGGTCGCGCATGAGCGGCACGAGCATCGCGTCGAGCTCCGAGCCGGCGCCAGCCTCGGCGCGGGCCACGCCGATGGCGGCCTGGGCCTCGTCGACCGCGCCGTAGGCGCGCGGGAGCGGCGAGTCCTTCGAGACGCGGCCGCCGTACAGCAGGCCGGTCGTGCCGTCGTCGCCGACTCGGGTGTAGACGCGGGGCCGCTGCGCGTCGGCGGGAGGGGTCATGGCGTCCCGACGCTAGTGCTGAGCGCCGCGTAGCGACCGCCCCGTGCGAGCAGCTCGTCGTGCGTCCCCACCTCGGCGAGGTGCGCGCCGTGCACCACCGCGATGCGGTCGGCGCGCCGCACCGTCGAGAGGCGGTGGGCGACCACCACCACGGAGCGCCCGTTCATGAGCCGCTCGAGTGCGCGCTCCACCTCGGCCTCGGTGCCCGGATCCAGGTTGGACGTCGCCTCGTCGAGCACGAGCACGGCCGGGTCGACCAGCGCGGCGCGCGCGAGGGCCACCAGCTGGCGCTCCCCCGCCGAGAGACGGCTGCCTCGCTCGTGCACCTGCGTGTCGAGCCCGTCGGGAAGGTCCTCGAAGTGCTCGAGCGCGCCGATCCGGGCGAAGGCCTCGGCCACCTCCGCGTCCGTCGCCTCGGCGCGCGCGATGCGCACGTTGTCCCTGATGGAGCCGTCGA
Source organism: Ilumatobacteraceae bacterium (assembly GCA_964228515.1). GTDB lineage: Bacteria > Actinomycetota > Acidimicrobiia > Acidimicrobiales > Ilumatobacteraceae > CAXRBC01. The sequence goes on along the minus strand of CAXRBC010000211.1, from coordinate 4,115 downwards.
AGAGGAATCCCTCCTGCGGCACGACCACGATCCGCTCGCGCAGCGACCCGAGCGTGGCGTGCCGCAGGTCGACGCCGCCGAAGGTGACGACGCCCTCGCCGGGGTCGTAGAGGCGGGCCATGAGCTTCGCGAGCGTCGACTTGCCGGCGCCGGTCGGACCGACGAGGGCGACGCGCTCGCCGTCGGCGACCGTGATCGAGACGTCGATCAGCGCGGGCGGCCCGCCCGCGTAGGCGAACGTCGCCCCGCGCACCTCGAGCGCGCCGCGCGCCGGGAGGTCGATCGCGCCCGGCGCCTCGTCGATCTCCGGCTCGGCGTCGAGGATCGCGAAGAGCTTGCGCAGCGCCGCGGCGGCGGATTGCACCGAGTTGTACAGCTGCGAGAGCTGCTGCACGGGCTCGAACAGGCTGGCGACGAGCAGCACGAAGGCCACCACCGTCCCGATGCTCACGTCGCCCCGGTGCACCAGCCAGCCGCCGAGACCCACGATCAGCGCCGTGGCGAGGACGCCCGCCAGCTCGACGAGCCCGAAGTACCACGTGCTCACGCGGATCGAGCCGACGTGGGCGTCGAAGAGCGCGCGGTTGGTGCGGCGAAAGCGGGCGACCTGGGCCGCCTCCTGGGCGTACGCCTGGATCACGCGCACGGCCGTGATGCCCTCCTGGAGCGTCGAGAGGTTCTGCCCCACGCGCTCGCGCACCCGCAGGTACGCCACGTTGGAGTCGCGCTGGAACTTCACGCTCGCGGCGACGAGCACGGGGAACACGAGCAGCACCACGAGCGTGAGCTGCCACGAGAGCGTGACCGCGACGGCGAACGAGCCGACGAGCAGGATGCCGCTGGCGACGAACTGCAGCAGCCCCCACTGGATGAGCTCGCCCATGGACTCGACGTCGGCGGTCATGCGGGACACGAGGACGCCCGCCTTGTTGCGGTCGTAGTACGCGAGCGACTGGGCCTGCAACCGGCGGAAGACCCGGAGGCGCAGGTCGCGGAGGAAGCCCTCGCCCGTGCGGTTGAGGTACAGGTGCTGGAGGCGGCCGGATGCGTAGGCGGCGAGCGTGACGAGCACGTATCCCGCCACCGCGGCGTTGAGCGCGCCCGCGTCGCGCACGCGGATGCCGGCGTCGATGCCGTGTCGCACGAGCACGGGACCCGCGAGCGAGCACGCGGTCGTCGCGAGCACGCAGGCGAACGCCGCCGCGCCGGTACGCGCGTAGGGCCGGGCCATGCGCAGGGTACGCCCCAGCACCGCGCGAGTCTGCGCCGCATCGAGCCGGTCCTCCGGCGCGACGGCCGCCCCGCCCCACACGTCAGCCGACCCCCGCCGCATCGGTCGCGTCCGACGCATCCGAGCCATCGGGCACCGCGGACGCCGCCAGCACCTCGCGGTACCGCTCGCTGCGGGAGACCAGCTCGTCGTGCGTACCCACGTCCGCGATGACGCCACCGTCGAGCAGGGCGATGCGATCGGCGAGTGCGACCGTGGCCGGCCGATGGGCGATCACGATGGTGGTGCGGCCGGTCATCACGGTGCGCATCGCCTCGCGGATCTCGAGCTCCTTGGTGGGGTCGACGGCGCTCGTGGCGTCGTCGAGCACGAGCACGCGCGGATCCGCGACGATCGCGCGGGCGATGGCGATGCGCTGTCGCTGACCACCCGAGAGCGAGTAGCCGCGCTCTCCGACCACGGTGTCGTAGCCCTGCGGCAGCCCGACGATGAAGTCGTGCGCGCCGGCGAGCCTCGCGGCGCGCTCCACGACGTCGTCGGGCGCGTCCGGCACCGCGAAGGCGACGTTCGCCCGCACCGTGTCGTGGAACAGCAGGGTCTCCTCGAAGACGACGCCGACCGCGCGGCGCAGCTCGGCGAGGTCGAGGTGCCGCACGTCGATGCCGTCGAGGCGCACGTGGCCCGAGTCGACGTCGTAGAAGCGCAGCAGCAGCCGCACGATCGTGCTCTTGCCCGAGGCCGTCGCGCCGACGATCGCGAGGCTGGTGCCCGGCTCGACCACGAGGCTCACGTCGCGGAGCACGGGGCGCGTCGGGTCGTAGCCGAAGCGCACGCGCGCGAGCTCCACGCGCCCGACCGGTGCGCCGACGCCGGGGCGCGGCAGCGCGCGGGGCACCGCGGGCGAGGCGATCGCGGGCACCGTGTCCAGCACCTCGCGCACGCGCTCCAGCGCGGCCGCCGCGCGCTGCCCGAGCGCGACGAGCATGCCGATGTTGCGCAGGGGCCACACGAGCATCGTGAGGTACACGTTGAACGCGACGAGGTCGCCGACCGAGAGCCGGCCCGCGAGCACGCGGTGGCCGCCGAGCCCGAGGACGGCGACGAGTCCGGCGGAGGGCAGCAGGTCGATCGCGGGGAGGAATCCGCTGCGGATCCGGGCCGCCCGCAGCGAGACCGTCCGGATGTCCTCTGCCTCGCGGGCGAGCTTGTCGTACTGCACGCGCTCGGCGCCGAAGCCCTTGATGACGCGGATGCCCGAGACGCTCTCCTCCACGACCGCGGCGAGCTGGGCCTGCTCGGCCTGCACCTGCATCACCGCGGAGTGGATGCGGCGCGTGAAGCGGCGGGAGGCGACGTTGATGAACGGAAGGGGCAGCAGCGCGACCGCCGCGAGCACCGGGTCGGAGAGGAACAGGACGACGGCGACCGCGAGGATCTGCGCGATGTTGGACAACGTGATCGGGATCATGACGACGAACTGCTGCACCTGGTTGAGGTCGCTCGAGGCGCGGCTCATCAGCTGCCCCGTCTGGGCCAGGTCGTGGAAGCGCGCATGCAGGCGCTGGACGTGGGCGTGGAGCTCCTCGCGCATCAGCGTCTCGGTGAGGCGGCTCTCGCGGAACGCGAGGTAGCGCCGCGTGGCGGTGAACAGGCCCGTCACCACGCCGGCGGACGCGATGATCGCCGTCCACGTCGCGAGCGAACCGTCGCGGGCGATGGCACGGTCGATCGCCGCCTTGGTGAGCTGGGGGATCGTGACCTTGGCCGCCGTCCACACCAGCCCCACGCCGACCGCGGCGCCGAGCGCGACCCGCTGGCGCGACAGCGTCGCCCACAGGAGCGACCAGCCCGACGTGCGCTCGGGCGCCGCGCGTTCTTCCGCGGCCGCCGCCGAGCCCGACGGCGCGTCGGGGTCGACCTGGGGCGCGGCGGTGCTCACCGGTGGTCGCGGCGCGCTCAGCCGCGCGCGGCCGAGGGCGAGAGGTCGCGGATCGCGGCGCGGTGGTCGAGCTCGGGGTCGAGCGGGAGGATCATGATCGACGAGGTCGTGACGCCCGCGTCGAAGTAGCGCTGGATGCGCGCGCGGCATGCGGCGGGCGAGCCGTGCACGCTGAGGTCGTCGACGACGGCGTCGGGGATCGCCGCGAGCGCCGCCTTGCGGTCGCCCGCGCGCCACGCCTCCCACATGCCGCCGAGTGCGTCGCCGCGGCCGAGCCAGCGGTGGAACTCGGCGTAGACCGGGACGTTGAGGTACGCCGCGATCGCGTAGCGCGCCGTCGTGCGCACGGTCTCGGCGCGCTCGCTGGGGCAGACGAAGATGCGGGCCACGATCTCCTTCTCGGCGCCTCCCGACGCCGCGCGCACCTCCGCCACGATCTTGGGCACGTCGTCCGGCGCGAGCCAGTTGATGATCGGCCCGTCGGCCTCGCGGGCCGCGAGGCGCAGCATGCCGGGGCGCAGCGCCGCGACGAGGATCGGCGGGACGACCTCGGGTCGGATCCCGAGGCGAAAGCCGTCGACGGCGAAGGTGTCGTATCGGCGCGAGACCTTCTCCCCCGCGAGCGCCTCGCGGAGGAATCGCACCATGTCGCGGGTGCGCTTGTACGGCTCGACGAACGGGATGCCGTTCCAGCGCTCGACGATGACGTTGCTGGAGGAGCCGATGCCGACGGCCACGCGGCCCGGCGCGGCGTCCGCCAGTGCCGCGATCGACTGGGCCATGAGCGCGGGGGCACGCGTGTAGGCGGGCACGATCGCGGTGCCGAGGCGCAGCCGCGGCTCCCACGCGGCCGCGAGGGCGAGAGGCGTGAAGCCGTCGGCGCCGTCGGCCTCGCCGGACCAGACGTCGCTGTAGCCGAGGTCGGCGAGTTCGCGGATCGCGTCG
>CAXRBC010000210.1:0-4619 GCA_964228515.1 Ilumatobacteraceae bacterium | reverse complement strand
CGGTCGCCCCCGCTCGCCGGAGCGCGCGCACCGCGGTGAGCCCGCGCGGCATGGCGTGCTGGCGGTCCCGACCCTGGAGGAACAGGTTGGTGTGCGGCAGGGCGATCACGCCGACGCCGGCCTCGGCGACGCGGTCCGCGACGCGGGCCTGCGTCGCGTCGTCCTGCACCCCGAGGCTCACGCAGTGCGACGCGACGACCGGGTGCGCGTGTCGGCGCGTGACCACCTCCTCCGCGAGGTGGTCGAGCGACAGGGCGCCCGCGTCGAGGGTCTCGTCGCAGTGGAGGTCCAGCGGCACCCCGAGCTCGGCGGCGAGGTCGAGCAGCGCGGAGTTGGCGGCGCGGGCGTCCTCGTCGAGGTGCGGGCAGCCGCCGAGGACGTCGACGCCCGCGCGGATCGCCGCGGTTGCGCGGTCGCGCGACGCGGCGCCTTCGGGGCCGGCCACGGGCCACTCGACGAGCGCGACGAGCTGGAGCGAGCAGAGGTCGGCCACGCGCCGGCGCACCTCGACGAGCGCCTCGACGCCGCGCAGGCCGTTGGCAGCCGTGACGTCGACGTGGCTCCTGATCGCGGTCGCGCCGTTGGCCACCATGCGGCGCACGGCGCGCTCGGCGCGCTCCGCGCTGTCCTCGACCGTGATGGTGGGGTGCGCCGCCATCATCGCGTCGATCGCGCCGGCGAGATCGCCGGTGCGGTTCACCACGCGATCGGCGAGGTAGGCCTTGTCGAGGTGCGCGTGCGGCTCGGCGAGGGCCGGTAGGCACAGCCCGCCCGCGCCGTCGACCACGACGTCGCCGGGCTTCGGCGTGATCGCGGGCCCGACCGAGGCGACGACGCCGCCCTCGGCCCGCACGTCCACCCGCGCGCGCGGGTCCGCGGCGAGTCGGACGTCGCGGAGGAGGAGGCCCAGGCTGGGGCCCCGGTCAGTGCAGGGGCGAGAGCGAGGGGAGGGGCCGACGCTCGACGCGCTCACCGAGTCGGGGGAAGACCTCCTCGGCGACGAGGTGCATCTGCTCGATCATCTCGTCGCGCGTCAGCCCGGGGTACTCGAAGAAGAAGCACACGTGCCGCAGGTCCAGCAGGTCGCGCCAGAAGCCGAGCATGTCGACCGCGTCGTCGATGGAGCCGACGATCTGGATCTTCTCGCGCGTCGAGTCCTCGACCGTGGGCTTGAAGTCGAAGGGCACCTTGGATCCATCGGCGTGGCGGTACGAGGAGAACCGCCCGTAGGGCCCGAGGAAGTTGGAGAACTCCTGGTGCCCCGGGGTGGCCCGGCGCACGGCCTCCTCGCGGGTCTTCGCGACGTGGATGTTGAGCACGAGGCACCGGTCCTCGCCGGGGCCGACGGGCTGGCCCATCTCCTCGCGGATCTCGGCGTAGCGGTCCCACTTGCGCTTCTGGCTCTCCGCGTTCTGCAGCCAGTAGACGGCCTTGTGACCCGCGCGGGGCACGTACTCGATCGTCTCGGGCGAGGTCACGGGCTGGTGGATGTCGATCGTGCGCAGCGGGCGCGGGACCAGGGTCAGGTCGTGCACGTACTTGCCGCGGTCGGGGATCTCGTCCGGCGGATAGACGAAGTGCTTGCCGCGGTACGAGAAGCGCTCGTTGTACCACGCGAGCTTGATGATCTCCATCGACTCCTCGAACTGCTCGCGGTTGATCCGGTCGTGCTCCGCCGACATCGCGTTGTCGCCCGACGCGACGACCGTGCCGAGCGTCCAGGCCTCGCGCGGCACCGTGCCGCGGCCGACGCCGAACTCCATGCGACCGCCCGTGGCGATGTCGGCGATCGCGAAGTCCTCGGCGAGGCGGAGCGGGTGCCACTGGGGCACGACGTTGAACATCTGGCCCATGCGCACCTCGCGCGTCTGGTTGGCGCAGTGCAAGCCGAAGAGCACGAGGTTGGGCAGCACCTCGTAGCCCTCGTACTGGAAGTGATGCTCGGTGAGCCACATCGTGTCGTAGCCGAGACCGTCGGCGGCCTTGGCGTAGGCGACGAGGTTCTCGTAGCACTCGACGACCGCGGCGTTGTCGTACCGCCGCGCCGTCGGGGCCACCTTGCCCGCGTCGGGCATCTGGACGGTGCAGAAGAAGTTGGCGTCGACCCGCATGGCCGCAGGTTAGCCCGAGCGCCAGCGCCCGGCCCGCTCGAGCACTGCCCGGAGGGCCGCGGGGCGGTCGGTCATGATGCCGTCGACCCCCATCTCGATGAGCTCCGACATGATCGCCTCGTCGTCGATGGTCCAGACGTGCACCTGGAGTCCGACCTCGTGGCAGTGGTCCACGAACCCCGGGGTCACGATCGGCACCGGCCCCTGGCGCATCGGCACCTGCGCGGCGAGGGGCCCCGACGGTCGGCGGGGCCGACCGACCCACGCCCCGATGCGGACCTTCGCGACGTCCCGCGGACCCATCGAGGTGCACAGGCGCGGGCCAAAGCGCGCGCGCAGCGCGTCGAGGCGGGCATCGCTGAACGAGCCGATGCACACGCGGTCCCACAGGTCGCCCCGCGCGAGCCGCGCGGCGAGTGGCTCGAGGGCGTGGTCGGACTTGCAGTCCACGTTGAGCCGGGCGTCGGGCCACGTGACGATGAGCTCCTCGAGCGTCGGGATCGGCTCGCGCCCGTGGACGCGAGCGGTGCGCACCTCGCCGGCGTCCATCTCCGAGATCCGTCCCGCCCGGCCGCAGGCGCGCGAGAGGTCGTCGTCGTGGAAGGCGAACAGCACGCCGTCGCGCGAGGCGTGCACGTCGGTCTCGAGGTAGCGGTATCCGAGCTCGATCGCGCGCTGGAACGCCGGCAGGGTGTTCTCCGGGGCGTCGCTCGCGCCGCCGCGGTGCGCGAACGCGATGGGGAGCGCGTGGTCGAGGAACGGGTGCGTCCCGCGGCTCACGCACGCACCGCCCGCGTGCTCAGATGCGCCGACCCGCGCCCGCCCAGTACTCGTCCTTGAGGAGGCGCTTGTAGAGCTTGCCCGTCGGGTGGCGCGGCAGCTCGGGCCGGAAGTCGACGCTGCGCGGACACTTGACGTCGGCGAGCCGCGCGCGGCAGAAGGCGATGAGTTCGGCCGCGAGGCGGGACGCCTCGTCGGCATCGGCGGGCATGCGGCGCGGCTGCACCACCGCCTTGACCTCCTCGCCGTACTCGGCGTGCGGGACGCCCAGGACCGCGACGTCGACGACCTCCGGGTGGCCGACGAGCACGTTCTCGGCCTCTTGCGGGTAGACGTTGACCCCTCCGGTGATGATCATGTAGGCCTTGCGATCGGTGAGGTAGAGGAACTTGTCGGCGTCCAGGTGCCCGACGTCCCCGAGCGTCGACCAGCCGCGTCCCTTGGGGTCGCGCGAGGCGCGCGTCTTGTCGGGATCGTTGTGGTAGGCGAACGCGCCGGGGCTCTCGAAGTACACCGTGCCGGTCTCGCCCGGCGGCAGCTCCTCGCCCTCGTCGTCGAGGATGTGCACGACGCCGGAGATCGCCGTCCCCACGGTCCCGGGGTGCGCGAGCCACTGCTCGGAGTTGCAGTAGACGAATCCGTTGCCCTCGGTGCCCGCGTAGTACTCGTGGATGATCGGCCCCCACCACTCGATCATCGAACGCTTCACGTCGACGGGGCACGGCGCGGCGGCATGAATCACGCACCGCAGGCTCGACACGTCGTGGGTCGCGCGCACGTCGTCCGGGAGCTTCAGCATCCGCACGAACATCGTCGGCACGACCTGCGCCGCCGTGACGCGGTGGCGGGCGATCGACGCGAGCATCTCCTCGGCGTCGAAGTGGGGCATCACCACCGCGGTGCCGCCCAGGCGGTGCACCGACATGGTGAAGCGCAGCGGCGCCGCGTGGTACAGCGGCGCGGGCGAGAGGTAGGTGGTGTCGGGCCCCATGCCGAACACGTACTGGCAGAGCGTCACGAGCGTCGTCGCCGTGCCGAGCGGCTTGGGCTCGAACGCGAACGCGACGCCCTTGGGGCGCCCGGTCGTGCCGCTGGAGTACAGCATGTCGCTGCCCTCGACGCGCTCGGGGAGCGGCTCGGCGGACGCCGACGCGACCGTCGGCTCGTAGGGCGCGTGGTGCTCGTCGGCACCGCCGAGCATCAGGCGCAGCTCCACGCCGGGCGTCCCGGGCACGATCTCGCGGGCGAGGGGCGCCATCGCGAGCGAGGTGATGAAGGCGCGCGCCCCGCAGTCGCGCACGATGTAGGACAGCTCGTCCGCCGTGAGACGGCTGGAGCACGCCGTGTAGACGAGGCCGGCGTAGGGGCAGCCCCACGCGACCTCGAGGAACCTCGGGTGGTTCTCGAGGCAGAAAGCGACGTGGTCGCCGGGCCGCAGGCCCGCCGCGTGGAGGACGCGACTCAGCCGATTGGCCGCCGCGTCGAGCTCGGCGTAGGTCGTGACCGCGCCGGTATCCGCCATCACTACCTCAGCGCGGTCGGGGGCCGTCGCCGCGATCGCGCCGGGGTACACGTCAGCCCGCCATGTCGGCGAGGACTCGCCTGGCGCCCCCGAGACGACCCTGCCCGACGGCGGCCCGCCCGGCGCACCCGCCCAGGCTGGCCCGGGCGGCGACGTCGACGGCGGCCTGCAGCTCCCGCAATTGGCGCGGCGCCGGGAAGTATCCG
>CAXRBC010000209.1:0-5256 GCA_964228515.1 Ilumatobacteraceae bacterium | reverse complement strand
CTGCGCGAGGCGTCGGCGCACCTGACCGACGGCGGGTGCTTCGTGCAGATCTCGGGCGTGGTCGCGACCGCGACCGTCGGCGGGATGGCGGCCTACTCGGCGGCCCAGGCCGCGGCGGGGGCCGCGATGCAGGCGGCCGCGCGCGAGCTGCGGCGACGGGGCATCGACGTCGTCGACGCGCGACCGCCGCACACCGAGACCGGGCTCGCGGGCCGCGCGATCGCGGGGACCGCGCCGCGCATGCCGCAGGGGCTGGCTCCCGAGGCCGTCGCCGAGCGGATCGTCGCGGCGATCGAGGCGGGGGAGCGCGACCTCCCGACGGAGGCCTTCGCCGGCTAGCGCGTCACGCGAGCACGATCGCCGCGCACAGGCCCGCGAACAGTGCCGGCCCGTACGGCACGCGCGCGTCGCGCCCGCGGCCCGCGGCGAGCACGACGAGCGCGATCACGCCGCCGCAGAGCGCGGCGGCCGCCCACACCGTCGCGACGCGCCCGGGGTCGAACCATCCGACGACCGCGCCGATGAGCGGTGCCGCGTGCACGTCGCCCAGCCCGAGGGCGCCGCGCGACACCGTGCGCACCACCGCCGCGATCGCCACCATCGCCCCGGCACCGAGCGCAGGGCCCCAGCGATCGGCGCGCATCGGGTGCGGCGCCCACAGCAGCAGCGGCAGCGCGAGCCCGACGCCTGCGTAGCTGAGCACGCGCGGCAGCCGGCGCGTGACGACGTCGATCGCCACCAGCGCCGCGACCACCGGCACCGTCGCCGCGAGGCCCGCGCGCGCCACCCATGGCGCGCCTGCGCGCGCCGTGGCGACCGCGAGCGCCCCGCCGTACGCGGCCGCGGAGACCGCCGCCGCGGCGAGCCATCTCAGCCGGGGAGGGATGCGAGCGTCCGGATCAGCGCCGGGCCGACGACCACGATCATGAGCGCGGGCAGGATGCAAAAGACGGTGGGGAACACCATCTTCATCGCGAGCTTGGCCGAGCGCTCCTCGATGGCCTGCCGGCGGCGGCGCCGCGCGGTGCCCGCCTGTCGGCGCAACACGTCGCCGAGCGGGGCGCCGATCCGCTGGTTTTGCCGTACGGCGGCGACGAACATGCGCACGCCGTCGGTCGGCGTGCGCTCGACGAACTCCCCGAGCGCCGTGTCGCGTGACGCCCCCAGCGAGATGCGGTCGAGCATCGTCGCGTACTCCGCCGCGAGCGGCGTGGAGTGGCGCGCGGCGTAGAGGCTCATCACCGACTCGAGGGTGAGCCCGGCCTCGACGCCCATCACCATCTCGCCGAGCGCGTCGACGATCTCGAGCTCCACCGCCTCGCGGCGGCGGCGCTCGCGCGCCCGCGCGAGCGTCGCGGGCAGCTGCCAGGCGCCGGCCAGCAGCGCGGGCGCCGCCGCGAGGCGCACGCCGCTCGGCTCGGCCCACACGATCATCACGGCGGCGACGCTGGCCGCGGCGACGATGCCGACGCGGCGGCGCACGAAGCGCCGCAGCTCCGCCTCGGTGCCGTGCACCACGCCCGTGGCGCGCAGCAGCAGGTCGCGGCGCCTGCCCGTGATGGGTCGCGCCGTGCGGCGCCTGCGCCGCAGCGGGATGCGGCCGGCCTGCAGGGTGAGCAGCGCCGCCGCCGCGCCGAAGAGCACCGCCGCGAGCGCCTGCATCAGGCCACCACCTCGGGGTCGCCGAGTCGGCGCAGCCACCGCCAGCCGACGATCGCGAGGGCGACGCCCGCGATCGACATGCGCCGGCCCAGCGGGTCGGTGGCGAGCGGCGCGGCGTACCCGGGATTGAGCACCGAGACGACCACGAGCATCACCGGGGGCAGGGCGAGGAGGACGCGGGCGCTGATGCGGTTGTCCGCCGTGAGCGTGCGCACGTCGCGGCGCAGGCGGTCCTCCTCCTCGATCGTCTCGCCGACGCCCTCGAGGATCTCGACGAGCGAGCCGCCGTGCCGCGCCTGCAGGCCGATCGCGGAGGCGACGACCGAGAGGTGGCGGTCGCCCTCGCGCGCCGCGATGCGCTGGAGCACGACGTCGAGCGGCGTGCCGAGTCGCGTCTCCTCGACCGTCTCGCTGAGCAGCGACCGCAGCGGCTCGTCGACCACGTCGACCACCTCGGAGACCGCCGCGGTGAACGTGCGGCCGATGCGCAGGTGTCCCACGATCAGCGCGAGGGCCGGGGCGAGCTGCGACGAGAGCCGTTCGCTGCGGCGACGCAGTCGCCGCGCGCGCAGCGGGCGCGGCATCGAGATGTGCAGCCGCCGGGGCGCGGCCGCCCACCCGAGGGTCGACGGCGCGAGGCCCGCCTGCGCGCGCACGCGGCGGCGCTCGCGGCGCCCGCGCACGGCCGACTCGAGCTGCGTCGTCGCGAGCGCCGCCGCGGCAGCGAACGCGACCGCCCCCGCCACGCTCCGGCTCATCGCGGGGTCCGCCCCGTGCTCATCGCAGGCCCTGACCCGTGCGGGTGCCGATGCGCGACGACGAGAGGCCCGTGGCCGCGAGCGGCCCCGCTGCCGACTCGCGCGTGTAGAGGTCGGCCGTCGAGATGAGGTCGCCCTCCATGCCCGTCACCTCGGTGATGCACGAGACGTAGCGGCTGCCCACCGCGTCGCGCACGAGGTGCACGACGAGGTCGAGCGAGCTCGCCACCTGCTCGCGGATGGCCCGCAGCGGGAGGTCGGAGCCGCCGAGGATCACCATCGTCTCCACGCGGCGCAGGGCGTCGCGCGGCGTGTTGGCATGCACGGTCGACAGGGAGCCCTCGTGCCCCGTGTTCATCGCCTGGAGCATGTCGATCGTCTCGCTGCCGCGTACCTCGCCGACGATGATGCGATTGGGTCGCATGCGCAGCGCGTTGCGCACGAGGTCGCGCACGACCACCTCGCCCGCACCCTCGGCGTTGGGCGGGCGGGTCTCGAGTCGCACCAGGTTGGGCATGTGGGGCGTGAGCTCGACGGCGTCCTCGATGGTCACGACGCGCTCGTCGCTGCCGATGCAGCCCGACAGCACGTTGAGCAGCGTCGTCTTGCCCGTGCCGGTGCCGCCGCTCACCAGCACGTTGAGCCGCTCGGCGACGGCCCGTGCGAGGAAGTCGGCCGCCTCCTGCGACAGCGCGCCCTGCGCGACGAGGTCGCGCATCGAGAGGTCGGCGGTGGCGAACTTGCGGATCGTGACCGCCGGGCCGTCGACCGAGAGCGGGGGGAGCACCACGTTGAGCCGCGAGCCGTCGGCGAGACGGGCGTCGACCATCGGGGATGCCTGGTCCACGCGCCGGCCCGAGACGCGCAGCATGCGGTCGACGACGCGCAGCAGCTGCTCGTCGGACTCGAAGCTGCGGCCGGTGTGCGCGAGCACACCCGCGCGCTCGACCCACACGCCGTCCGCGCCGTTGACCATGATCTCGGTGACCGTTGGGTCGTCGATGAAGTCCTGGATCGGCCCGAGTCCGAGGATGTCGTCGATGACCGACCGCCGGAGGAACTCGGCGTCGGCCGCGGTCGCGTCGGGTGCCACGCCGCGCAGCGCGTCCACCACGACCGACTCGGCCGAGGAGCGCAGCTGCGCGTCCGTCATCGTCGCGCGATCGGGGAGCTCCGAGAGCCGCCGGCGCACGTCGGCGGTGAGCGAGCGAAACGCGGCGTGGAGCCGCACCCACGCGTCGTCGGCGGCCGCGGGTGCCGCGGGCGTGGGCGGCTGCAGCAGCCGCGCGCGCAGGCTCACGGCCGCATCCAGCCGAGCACGCCGCGCCGCTTGGGCATCGGCCAGCCCAGCACCTCGTCGGCGAGCTCGAGGTAGCCGCGCCCCGGTCGCGACTCGGGCCGCGCCTCGGCGACCGGGATGCCGGTGCTGATCGACGCGGCGACCGCGCGGTCGTCGGCGACGGCGAGCGAGGTCTCGAGCCCGAGCGTCTGCTCGATCTCGGCGATGCTGAGACCCGCGCCCGAGGCCGCGCGCGAGACGACGAGCAGGGCGCGCGAGACGTCCATCTGCAGCGCGCGCATCGTCTGCAGCAACTTGCGCGCGGCCTGCACCGACGGCACGTCGGTGCCCGTGGTGACGACGACGTGCGAGGCGGCGTCGAGCGCGCCGAGCGTGTAGTCGTTGACCCCGGGGGGCGTGTCGAGCACCGTCGCGCGGTGCAGCGCGGCGAGACGCGTGACGACCAGCATCGCGTCGGCGGGTGCGATGCCGTCGGCGGCGAGGGGCGTCTCGGGTGCGCAGAGCACCGCGAGGTCGTCGCGTCGGGTGAGCATCGACTCGATCTCGATCGTCGGGTCCTCGAGCACGCGACGCACCACGTGGTCGAGCCGGTGCGCGGGATGTGCGCCGAGCGCCCACTCGACGTCGCCCGAGTAGACGTTGAGGTCGATCAGCGTCGCGGGGATGCGGCGGGCGATCGCCACCGCGAGGTTCGTCGCGCAGGTGGTCTTGCCGCTGCCGCCCTTGGGCGAGACCACGGCCACCACCGGTCGTCGCCGCGGCACGCGGGGCGCGGGGGCCTCGGCCGTGGCGGTGTCGGGCGCCATCAGCCGCCCACCAGCCAGAGCTGCTCCTGCGCGGCCGCGCGCAGCAGCTCCGCGAGCGCCTCGCGCCGCACCGCGATCGCGATGACCGCCTCGTCGCCGGGGGAGACCTCGTCGATCGCGGGCGCGTCGACCACGATCGCGCCGGTCGCGATCGGGGCGACCGCCTGGTCGCCGATCGCATAGACGTCGACGGTCGTGCCTGCGACGCCGACGGCGCCGAGCCACTGCTCGGCGGCGAGTCGCACGGACGTCACGACGTAGCCGGGCCCGATCGCGGCCACGCGGTCGGGCGCGAACGAGAGGGCGGTGAGTTGCTGGCCGTCCGCGTGCGCCGCGGCGAGCACGCCGTCGGGCAGGTCGGCGATCGCGCCGTACGCGCCGGCGGCGATGGCGTCGGGCGGCAGCTCGCGGACCTCGACGCGGCGGCGCACGTCGCTCGCCGGCGATCCTTCGGGGAGCGCCGCGGTCAGCACCACGACGGGTCGGCGCGCCGCCGCGTCGGCCTCCGAGTCCCCGCGCGGTAGCACGAGGAGCGTGCCCCCGAGCGCGCAGGCAAACGCGAGCGCCGCCGGCGCGAACTTCCTCATCAGTCGCAGTGGTGTCATGAGCATGCTCCTGTCTCGTCGTGGGCGCAGATGGCCCAGCTGGTGATGCCGTAGTTGCCTCCGCTCCCGATGTCGGCGGAGCCGCTCTCGCGGTCGACGATGCCGGTCTGGAAGCGGACGGTGAG
>CAXRBC010000208.1:0-3435 GCA_964228515.1 Ilumatobacteraceae bacterium | reverse complement strand
GCGAAGGACCCCCCATGTCTGACTCCATTGGCATCTACCTGAACGAGATCGGCAAGGTCCCGCTGCTCACGGCCGAGGACGAGCGCACGCTCTCGAAGGCGATCGAGGCCGGTCGCGAGGCGCAGAAGCGCATCGCGGCCGGTGAGCGCGGCGCCGCACTGCGCGCCGACCTGCGCAACGCCGCGAAGGCCAAGGACCGCTTCATCCGCGCCAACCTGCGCCTCGTCGTGTCCATCGCGCGCCGCTACCCGCTGCCGCAGGGCATGGACCTGCTCGACCTGATCCAGGAGGGCAACCTCGGCCTCGAGCACGCGGTCGACAAGTTCGACTGGCGCCGCGGCTTCAAGTTCTCCACCTACGCCACCTTCTGGATCCGCCAGGCCATCGGCCGCGCGCTCGACCAGAAGGCGAGCCTCATCCGCATCCCGGGCGACCGCTCGGCCATGCTGCGCGCCGCGCTGCGCCAGGGCTCCGGCGACGCCGAGGGCCTGAGCGCGCAGAACGCGGAGCTCCACCGCCTCACCACGCCGGTCTCGCTCGACAAGACGATCGGCGACGACGGCGACGCGACGCTCGGCGACCTCGTGCCCAACGACGACGTGAGCCCCGAGGACGCGGTCATGGACATGGTCGACACCGACCTGCTCGACCGACTGCTCGGCACGCTCGACGAGCGCGCCCGCTACGCCGTGGAGGCCCGCTTCGGCCTCTACGACGGGGAGCGCAAGAGCTTCCGCCAGGTGGGCGAGGAGCTCGGCGTCACCGCCGAGGCCGCGCGCCGTCTCGTGAGTCGCGCCGTCGACTCGCTGCGCGACGACGCCGGCGAGATCCTCACCGTCTAGCCGCGCGCCCCCGCGACCCCTCCGCGACCCCGACCCGCCGCACTCGCGACGCCATGGCCCGAGACTGGACGCCCGCCTCCTGGCGGACGCTGCCGGCCGCACAGCAGCCGGAGTGGCCCGACGAGGCGGCGCTCGATCGCGCCCTCAAGCAGATCGCGTCGTACCCGCCGCTCGTCTTCGCGGGCGAGGCCCGGTCGCTGCAGGCCGCGCTCGGCCGCGTCGCGCACGGCAACGCGTTCCTCCTGCAGGCCGGCGACTGCGCCGAGTCCTTCGAGGAGTTCACCGCGGTCAACATCCGCGAGAAGCTCCGCGTCATCCTCCAGATGGCGGTGATGCTGACCTACAGCATGGGCGTGCCCGTGGTGAAGGTCGGGCGCATCGCCGGCCAGTTCGCCAAGCCCCGCTCCGCAAGCCTCGAGACCGTGGGCGGCGCGAGCCTGCCGTCGTTCCGCGGCCACATGGTCAACGACCCGGCCTTCCACGCCGAGGCCCGCCGCCCCGACCCCGAGCGGCTCGTGCAGGCGTACCACCAGTCCGCGAGCACGCTCAACCTGCTGCGCGCCTTCACCAAGGGTGGCTTCGCCGACCTCAACCGCGTCCACGCGTGGAACCAGGAGTTCGTGTCCACGAGCACCGAGGGCCGTCGCTACGAGCAGGTCGCGGCCGAGGTCGAGCGCGCGCTGCGCTTCATGCGCGCCTGCGGCGTCGACACGGAGCAGCACTCCGCGCTCCACGAGGTGGACGTCTGGACGAGCCACGAGGCGCTCATCCTCGGCTACGAGGAGGCGCTCACGCGCCAGGACTCGCTCACCGGCGACTGGTACGACTGCTCGGCCCACATGCTCTGGATCGGCGAGCGCACGCGCCAGCTCGACGGCGCGCACGTCGAGTTCCTCCGCGGGGTGGGCAACCCGATCGGCTGCAAGATCGGACCCGAGGCGACGGGCGAGTGGGTGCTCGACCTCTGCGAGTCGCTCAATCCGGCGCGCATCCCGGGTCGCCTCACGCTCATCACGCGCATGGGCTCCGATCGCATCGAGGACGCGCTGCGTCCGCTGCTGCGCGCCGTGCGCGACGCGGGCCACCCCGTCGTGTGGGCCTGCGACCCCATGCACGCCAACACGTTCGCCGCGCCCAACGGCCGCAAGACGCGCCACTTCGACCACATCCTGCGCGAGATCACCGGCTTCGTCGCCGCGCACCGCGCGGAGGGCACGTGGCCGGGCGGCATCCACGTCGAGCTCACGGGCGACAACGTGACCGAGTGCCTCGGCGGCGCCGAGGCCGTCGGTGCCGACGACCTCGACACCCGCTACGAGACCGTCTGCGACCCGCGCCTCAACGCCCGCCAGTCGCTCGATCTCGCCTTCCGCGTCGCCGAACTCATCCGCGCCGCCGGCTGAGCCGCGCGTGCGCGACCACGACGGCGCGCGGGGCCGCACCCCCGAGCCCGCCGCGTCGGCCGCGCTCGGGCTCGTCGCGGGCTGGGACGTCCCCGACCCCGCGGTCGCGGTGCTCGACCGACGCGGCGAGGTGCACCGCCGCGGCGACACCGCGCGCGTCTCGCGCATCGCCTCGGTGACCAAGCTGCTCACCGCCTGGGCCGTGCTCGTCGCGGCCGAGGAGGGCTCGGTGTCGCTCGACGATCCCGTCGGCCAGCCGGGCTGCACGCTGCGCCACCTGCTCGCCCACGCGGGGGGCTACTCGTTCGAGGGCGCGGAGCCCTTCGTCGCGCCGGGGACGAAGCGCGTGTACTCCAACACCGGCTACGACCTCGCCGCCGCGCACGTCGCGGCGGCCACGGGCATGGCGTTCGACGAGTACCTCGACGAGGCGGTCTGCGCGCCGCTCGGCATGGCCGACACGGGGCTCGACGGCTCGCCCGCGCGCGACGTGTGGTCGAGCGTGGACGACCTCGTGCGCTTCGCGGCCGAGCTGCGCCGACCCACGCTCGTCTCGCGCGCCACCTGGCTCGACGCGCGCTCGCCGCAGTGGCCGGAGCTCGAGGGCGTCGTGCCGGGCGTCGGGCGATTCGACCCGTGCCCCTGGGGGCTCGGCCCCGAGCTCAAGGGCGCGAAGTCGCCGCACTGGCTCGGCGACCGGTGCAGCGCGGGGACTGCCGGGCACTTCGGCGGCACGGGGTCGTTCCTGTGGCACGACCCCGTCGCCGACGTCGCGGCGGTCGCGCTGTGCGATCGGGAGTTCGGACCGTGGGCGTTGCCGGACTGGCCCGCGTTCTGCGACGCGTTGGTCGCGGGGGCGCGGGCGTGAACGACGGCACCCCCCGCGGAGCCGGGCACGGGCCGGAGGGCGCCCCCCGCGGGGCCGGGCACGCCGCGCCAAGCGCGGGCCGCGCCGACCTCGCGCTGCTGCTCGCGTCGTCGTACGCGACCGCGGCGTCCAACAGCCTCGTCTTCGCGTCGAGGTCCGAGCTGCAGGACCGCCATGGCTACGGCGACGCGGCGCTTGGCCTGATCGCGGGCACGGGCTTCGCCGTCGGGCTCGTGGTGCAGCTGCGGCTCGCCCCGCTCGCCGACCGCGGCCACGGGCGGCGCCTCGTGCAGGCAGGCCTCGCACTCGCGTCGATCGGCTC
>CAXRBC010000207.1:0-2489 GCA_964228515.1 Ilumatobacteraceae bacterium | reverse complement strand
TGCGCACCTCTGCCGCTGCACGGGCTACGTGAAGGTGCTCGACGCCATCGAGACGGTCGCGCGGGGCGAGCGCCCCGCCGTCGCGGCGGCCGGCGGCAGCGGCGCGTCGACCCCCAAGTACGAGGCGCAACGCCTCGCGCTCGGCGACCGCGGCTACGTCGACGACCTGCGCCCCGCGGGCATGCTGCACGCGGCGCTCCATCTCACGGCGCACGCGCGCGCGGATGTGCGCGCCCTCGACACCGCGGCCGCACGGGCCGCCGCGGACGTGGTGGCGGTCTACACCGCCGCCGACGTGCCGGGGGAACTGAAGGTCGGGCTGATCCACAAGGACTGGCCGATCCTGATCCCGGTCGGAGGGCGCACGTCTTACGCCGGCGACGTGCTCGCGGTGGTGGTGGCGCGCACGCGGCGCGCGGCGCGAGCCGCCGCCGCATTGGTCCACGTCGAGTACGCGCCGCTGCGACCGATCACGGACCCCGAGGCGGCGATCGACGACGCCGAGGTCGCGGTCTGGGGCACGGACTCCAACGTGCTGAGCCGATCGGCGTACCGGCGCGGCGACGTCGACGCGGCGCTTGCCCGGAGCGCCCATCGGGTGACCGAGACCTTCCGCACGCAACGCATCGAGCACGCCTTCCTCGAGCCCGAGAGCAGCCTCGCCGTCCCCGAGCGACGCGACGGCGCGCGCCACCTCCACGTCTACTCGGGTGGACAGGGGATCTGGGACGACCGCAACGACGTGGCACGGGTGCTCGGCGTGGGCAACGACGCGGTGACCGTCACGCTCGTGACCAACGGGGGCGCCTTCGGAGGCAAGGAGGACATGTCCAACCAGGCGCACGCCGCGCTGGCTGCATGGCTGCTGGACGCGCCCGTCAAGTGCACGCTCTCCCGGGAGGAGAGCCTCCTCATCCACGCCAAGCGCCACCCGATCCGCATGACCTACGAGGCGGGCTGTGACGCCGACGGCCGCCTCACCGCGCTGCGGGTGCGCGCCGTGGGCGACAGCGGCGCGTACGCCAGCGTGGGCATGAAGGTCCTCGAGCGCATGGCGGGCCACGCGAGCGGGCCGTACCACCTGCCCGCGATCGACGTGGAGGCCGTCGCGGTGCGCACCAACAACCCGGTGTGCGGCGCCTTCCGTGGCTTCGGCGCCAACCAGGCGCAGTTCGCGATGGAGGGCGTCATGGACCGCCTCGCGGCACTGGCGGGCGTCGATGCATGGGAGATGCGCGCGCGCAACGTGATCGTGCCCGGCGCGGTGTGGGGGCCCGGCCAGATCATGGACGACGGCTGTCTCGGCGCGCGCGAATGCCTCGTCGCGATCAAGCCGCGCTACGACGAGGCGCGTGCCGCGGGCAAGGCGGTCGGCCTCGGCCTCGGTCTCAAGAACAGCGGCCTCGGCAACGGCTTCAAGGAGGTGACCCGCGCCGTCGTGCGCTTCCGCACAGACGGCCGCGTCGAGGTGCGTCACGGCTGGACCGAGATGGGGCAGGGCATCAACACGGTGGCGTTGCAGGTCGCCGTCAGCGAGCTCGGCGTCGACCCGGCGCGCGTGGACGTGATCGTCGACACGACGCGCGAGCTGGGCCTCGGCCAGACCACCGGCTCGCGCGGCACGCTGATGGGCGCCGGTGCGGTCAAGGCCGCCTGCGACGCGGCGCGGGCCGCGGGCTGCGCGCCCGAGGTCGACCACCTCGGTGAGTACCGAGTTGACTGGACCACCAAGCTCGGCGAGCCCGGCGTGGAGCATCCGATCATCCACTCGACCTTCGGCTATGCCGCCCAGATGGTCGTCGCCGATCGCGCGACCGGCGCCATCGAACGCGTGGTCGCCGCGCACGACGTGGGGCGCGCGATCAACCCGCAGCTCTGCGAGGGGCAGATCGAGGGCAGCGTCCACATGGGCCTCGGGTACGCCCTCACCGAGGACTTCCCCGCCGACCCCGCCACGGGATACCCGACGCACATGACCCTGCGCAGCCTCGGCATCCTGCGCGCCAAGGACGTCCCGCCGATCGACGTGATCCTCGTGGAATCCCCGCAGCCCGACTCCCCCTACGGCGTGAAGGGCGTCGGGGAGATCGGCCTCGTGCCCACCGCCGGCGCGGTCGCCGCGGCGCTGCGCGAGGTAGACGGCGAGTGGCGCACCACCCTGCCGATGCGACGGCGCGGCGGCGAGGACGAGGACTGAGCGTGGGCGACGTCACCGCGGGCCTGGTCAACGCCCACCACCACCTCTACTCGGCCCTCGCGCGGGGCATGGCGGGCCCGGCGACACCGCCCACGTCGTTCCCCGACATGCTCGACAAGGTCTGGTGGCGACTCGACGCGGCGCTCGACGCCGATGCGATCCACTGGTCCGCGATGCTCGGCGCCACCGAGGCGCTGATGGCCGGGACCACCTGCATCATCGACCACCACGAGTCGCCCCGCTGCATCGACGGGTCGCTCGAGATCATCCATCGCGCGTGCGCGGCCGTGGG
>CAXRBC010000206.1:0-5379 GCA_964228515.1 Ilumatobacteraceae bacterium | reverse complement strand
CCTCGACGGCGTGATCGCGCTGCACTCGCTGTCCAAGCGGTCCAACCTCGCGGGCCTTCGCGTCGGCTGGTACGCCGGCGATCCCGACCTCGTCGGGTACCTGCGCGAGGTGCGCAAGCACGCGGGGATGATGGTGCCGGGCCCCGCGCAGGCGGCAGGGGTGGCGGCGCTGGCCGACCAGGCGCACGTCGAGGCCCAGCGGGCGACGTACCGGCGGCGGCTCGAGCGCTGCGCCGAGGTGCTGTCGCGGTGGTCGGGGCTCCCCGTGGGGCTGCCGGCGGGGGGCTTCTACCTGTGGTTCGACGCGGGGTCGATGGGCGGGGGATGGGGCTTCGCCGAGCGGCTCGCGCGGGAGGGCGGTGCGCTGGTGGGGCCGGGCGAGTTCTACGGCGCCGGGCCCGACGTGGCGCGGTACGTGCGGGTCGCGGTGGTGCAGCCGGACGAGCGGATCGAGCTCGTCGCGCGGCGGCTGGGGGTCTAGGCCGCGGGGTGCGCGGCGGCTGGGGGTCTAGCGGCCGAGGCGGCGCAGGACCGTGACGACCTTGCCGTAGACCTGCACCTGCGAGGCGTCGAAGACCATCGGCTCGAGCCGCGGGTTGGACGGCACGAGGGTGATCTGGTCGCCGCGCTGGCGGAACGTCTTGACCGTCGCCTCGTCGCCCGGGATGCCCGCGACGACGACGTCGCCCGACTCGGCGCGCTGCTGCGAGCGGCACACGACGAAGTCGCCGTCGAGGATGCCCGCGTCGATCATCGAGTCGCCGCGGACGCGGAGCATGAAGAGGTCGCCGTCGCCCGTGAAGTCCATCGGGAGGGGGACGAGCTCCTCGATGTTCTCCTGCGCGAGCACGTCGGTGCCAGCGGCGACGTCGCCGACGAGGGGCACGTGCTTGACCGGGCGGCGCTCCATCGCGACGCCGCTCGCGGCCTCCCAGCGCACCTCGAGCGCGCGGGGCTTGGTCGGGTCGCGGCGCAGGTAGCCGAGGGCCTGCAGGGTGTGCAGGTGGTTGTGCACCGTGGCGGAGGACGAGAGGCCGACGGCCTCGCCGATCTCGCGGACGGAGGGCGGGTAGCCGTGGTCGCGCATGTTGCGCTCGATGCACTCGAGGATGCCGCGGAGGCGGTCGTTGAGCACCGGCTGGTCGTCGCCGGGCTTGGCCGCCGAGGGACGGGCTGAAGTCGGCCGAGCCGCCGAGGGGCGGGCTGCGGTCGGGCGGGCGGATGCGGGGCGACGGGTCCTGCCGGCGGTGCGGCTCGGGCGGCGTCGGGGGGAGGGGGTACGTGCCATGTCCACAGCGTACGGGTGTTCGCCCCCTGCGTCAAACACCCGTTCGGGGCCAATAAACATATGTTCGCCAGAGGGGTTGTACTACGAACACCCGTTCGCTATGGTGGCTCCCATGATCACCACCCCCCAGCTAGTGCTCCTGCCCCACCCCCTCCCCGGCTTTCCCGTCGGGGCGCGCCCGGCCCGCCCCGGTCGGACATCGCGGTCGACCCGGCCCCTCCGGGTCGTCGCGAGCGCCCCGGCGGGGCGACCCGCCCCGACCCGTCGCGCGGCCGTCGCGCGGCGGCGCGGCGTGCTCGCGGCCGCGGTCATCGCGCTGAGCGGCGGCGCGCTCGCCCTGCGCGGCGGGCCGGCCGAGGCCGGGCAGCCGACGCTCGAGCGTGTGGCGGCGCCGCGCTTCGTGATCGCCCAGGCGGGCGACACGCTCTGGTCGATCGCCACGCGCCTCGCGCCGGCGACCGACACGACCGAGCTCGTGGACCGGCTCGTCGCGCTCAACGGCGACACCGTCCACGCCGGCCAGGCGGTCCTGCTCCCGTCGCCGCCGCGCGCGGCGCGAGTCCGGCGCAGCGCCGGGGTCGGCGCCGCCCAGCGCCGCGACGTCGTCGCGGAGGTCGCGGAGGTCGCGAAGGGCGCGGAGCGGTGGGGCGTACCATGGCGACCCGTGAAGTGCCCGGCCTGCGGCTGCGACGACACGAAGGTGATCGACTCGCGGGTGTCCGAGGAGGGCATCAGCGTGCGGCGGCGCCGGTCCTGTCTCGACTGCGGCCATCGCTTCACCACCTACGAGCGCCTCGAGGAGATGCCCCTGTACGTGGTGAAGCGCAGCGGGGAGAAGGAGCTCTTCGACCGCCAGAAGATCATCACGGGCCTGCAGGCCGCGGCCAAGGGTCGGCCCGTCGAGGAGGCCACCCTCGTGGCCATCGCGGAGCGGATCGAGGACGACATGCGCCTCGTGGGCGGGGACGTCACGAGCAACCAGGTGGGGCACGCCGTGCTCGACGAGCTGCGCAAGCTGGACGAGGTGACCTACATGCGGTTTGCCAGCGTGTACAAGAACTTCGACGCCGCCGCGGACTTCCGGCGGGAGCTGGCCCTACTGGACAAGCGCCCCTGGGGCTGACGGGGCGGCCCGCGGGGCGGCCGATCGACCGGGGCCGAGCCGTGTGGCCCGCGGGACCGGCGACCTGCGGGGCCGTGCGCCCGTCAGCGCGGGCCGGCGTCGTGGCGCAGGTAGCGCATGAAGAGGAAGCCCCCGTCCTCGAGCACGTGGGCGAGGTCGTACTCGACGTGGAGGGGCGGCGCCCCGTTGAGCAGGCGTGGGCTGTCGGTGCCGGTGACCTGGGGGGAGACCGTCACGTTGATCTCGTCCACGAGGTTGGCCGTGAACATCGAGGCGTTGAGCGCGGGGCCGCCCTCCAGCTGGGCGAAGTCGCCCGGGATCTGGCGCATCGCGGCGGCGAGGTCGACGTCGTGCTCCCCGGCGCGGATCACGTCGACGCCGGCGCGCGGCGCCGGCGCATTGACCGGCATGATGAGGAACCCGGCGCCCGACGTGAAGAGCGCCGAGTCGAAGTCGAGGTGACCCGTGCGGGTGACGACGCCGACGCGCTGACCGCGCTTCGTCGGCTCGCCGTAGCCGTCGGCGCGCACGGTGCCGGCGCCGACGACGATCGTGTCGGCCGCGCGGCGCAGCGAGAGGAGCACCTCGGTGTCGGCCGGGCTCGTGAGCTTCGTCGAGTGGCCCTCGACGATGGTGCCGCCGTCGATGCTCTGCACCATGCACAGGCCGATCCAGGGGCGGCCCGAGGAGTGGCGCCGGCGCGGCACGACGTACGCCTCGTCGGGGGCGACGCGCGCGGCGTCGGAGGGGAAGATCCGCCGCACGCCCCGACGCTAGGTGCGGGGCGGTCCGGCCGTGCGGCCGTCACGGGCCCGTCACATCCACACGGCGATCCACAGGAGATGCACAGAAGAATCCCGTACTCCACACGGTCGTCCACTTCCAATCCACAGGACGGCTCCCTACGCTCCGGGGTGAGGTCGGGGACGGCCGGGGAAGGTCGAGGGTGGTCGGGGCCCGCAGGGCGGCTCGAGGATCCTTGACTGTGACGAATGCCAATGCTGTAATTGCCCGCTACCCGTTGTGGGCCATCCTGCGGTGGGGGTTCGTCAGACACAATATGTAGTGGTTCGCACAACGAGAGGGAACGACATGTCAATCGCACCGGAGCGGCTTTCGATCGGGATCCGCAGGCACTTCACGACGCCGGGGACGCACCCGTACGACCAGGTGCAGTGGGAGCGCCGTGATGCGCGCATCTCCAATTGGAAGGACGGCTCGGTCGCGTTCGAGCAGCTCGGCGTCGAGTTCCCCGCGACGTGGTCGCTCAACGCGACGAACATCGTCGCGCAGAAGTACTTCCGCGGCACGCTCGGCACGCCGGAGCGCGAGACGTCGCTGCGCCAGGTGATCGACCGCGTCGCCGACACGATCACCAACTGGGGCGTCGAGTGCGGATACTTCGTCGACACCGACGAGGCCGAGTCGTTCCGCAGCGAGCTCAAGTACATCCTCGTGACGCAGCGCGCCGCGTTCAACTCGCCCGTGTGGTTCAACATCGGCGTCAAGGGCGTGCCGCAACAGGCGAGCGCGTGCTTCATCCTCGCCGTCGACGACACGATGGACGGGATCCTCAACTGGTACCGCGAGGAGGGCGTCATCTTCAAGGGCGGCTCCGGCGCGGGGATCAACCTCTCCAACATCCGCTCGAGCCAGGAACTGCTGAAGGGCGGCGGCACGGCATCGGGCCCCGTGAGCTTCATGCGCGGCGCCGACGCGTCGGCGGGCACCATCAAGTCGGGCGGCAAGACTCGCCGCGCCGCGAAGATGGTGATCCTCAACGTCGACCACCCGGACGTCGAGGAGTTCGTCTGGTGCAAGTCGCGCGAGGAGAAGAAGGCGCGCGTCCTCAAGGAGGCCGGCTTCGACATGGACCTCGACGGGGCCGACTCGTTCTCCGTCCAGTACCAGAACGCCAACAACTCGGTGCGCGTCACCGACGAGTTCATGGAGGCCGTGCGCGACGACGCGGACTGGAACCTCGTGGCCGTCGGCGACGGGCGCGTCATCCGCACGGTGCGGGCCCGCGACCTGTGGCGCCAGATCGCCACGGCCTCGTGGGAGTGCGCCGACCCGGGCCTGCAGTTCGACACCACGATCAACAAGTGGCACACGGCCCACGCGGCCGGCCGGATCAACGGCTCCAACCCCTGCTCGGAGTACATGCACATCGACAACTCGGCGTGCAACCTCGCCTCGATCAACCTGCTCAAGTACCTGCGCGAGGACGACACCTTCGACGTCGAGGCCTACCGCCACACGGTCGAGGTGGTCTTCACCGCCCAGGAGATCCTCGTGGGCAACGCCGACTACCAGACGGAGAAGATCGCGGAGAACAGCCGCATGTTCCGCCAGCTCGGCCTCGGCTACGCCAACCTCGGCGCGCTGCTGATGGCGCTCGGCATGCCGTACGACTCCGAGGGCGGCCGCGCGTGGGCCGCCGCGCTCACGTCGATGATGACGGGCCACGCGTACGCCACGAGCGCGCGCATCGCGAGCCGCATGGGGCCGTTCGCCGGCTTCGCGGAGAACGAGCAGCACATGCTGAACGTGCTGCGCATGCACCGCGACGCCAACGCCGAGATCGACAACGCCCACGTCGTCCAGCAGGACCTCGTCGACGCCGCGACCCACGCGTGGGAGGCCGCGGTGCGCGACGGCGAGGAGCACGGCGTGCGCAACAGCCAGGCGTCGGTGCTCGCGCCGACCGGCACGATCGGCCTCATGATGGACTGCGACACGACCGGCATCGAGCCCGACCTCGGTCTCGTGAAGTTCAAGAAGCTGGTCGGCGGCGGCAACATGACGATCGTCAACCAGACGGTGCCGCGGGCGCTCACGCGCCTCGGCTACGAGGCGCCGGTCGTCGACCGGATCGTCAAGTACATCGACGAGCACAAGACGATCGTCGGGTCACCCGACCTGCGCGCGGAGCACCTCGCGGCCTTCGCCTGCTCGATGGGCGACA
>CAXRBC010000205.1:0-5011 GCA_964228515.1 Ilumatobacteraceae bacterium | reverse complement strand
GATCTCGCGCCCCGCGATGAAGAGCTCGAATCGCTCGGTGAGCCACGGGTCCGCGCGGTCGAGGCGCGCGAGCGGCGAGATCTCGACCGGATGCCCGGTGACGAAGGTCGGCGTGAGCAGCGAGCGCTCCACGCGGTCCGCGAAGATGGCCTCGACGATGCGGCCCGTACCCCAGGCCGGGTCCACCTGGACGCCCGCGCCGTGCGCGACCGCGCGCAGCTCGTCGATCGGCTGCGACGGGTGCACGGTGCGGCCGACGGCCTCCGAGGCCAGATCCACCATGCGCCGCCGCGGCCAGGCCGCGCCGAGGTCGCAGGTCGTCCCGTCGATCGTCACCTCGAGCGTGCCGAGGGCATCGCGGGCGGCACCGCGCACGAGGGCCTCGGTGAGCGTCATCACGTCGGCCACGTCCGCGAAGGCCTCGTAGCACTCGAGCATCGTGAACTCCGGGTTGTGCCGCGGGGAGATGCCCTCGTTGCGGAACACGCGGCCGATCTCGAAGACACGCTCCATGCCGCCCACGATCAGGCGCTTGAGGTGCAGCTCGAGGGCGATGCGCAGGTACAGCTGCATGTCGAGCGTGTGGTGGTGGGTGACGAAGGGCCGCGCGTGCGCGCCGCCGGCCTCCACGTGGAGCACCGGGGTCTCGACCTCGAGGTACCCGCGCTCGGTGAGGGTGCGACGGAAGCTCGCGACCGTGGCGTGGCGCACCTCGAAGGTGCGGCGGGCCTCCTCGTTGACGATCAGGTCGGCGTAGCGCTGGCGCGAGCGCGTCTCCACGTCGACGAGCCCGTGCCACTTGTCGGGCAGGGGTCGGATGGCCTTGGCGAGCAGTTCGGTCGACGCGACGTTGATCGACAGCTCGCCCTTGCGCGTGGTCATGACGGTGCCGTGGGCGCCCACCCAGTCGCCGCGGTCGAGGTGCGCGATCTCGTCGAACGCGGCGTCGCCCACCGTGGCCTTGGAGACGAAGAGCTGGAGCTCGCCCGTGCGGTCGCGGATGGTGAGGAACTGCAGCTTGCCCTGGTCGCGCGTGAGCATGACGCGGCCCGCCACCGAGACCCGCTCGCCCGTGTCGGTGCCCGCGGCGAGCGCGCCGTGGCGCGCGCGGACCTCGCCGAGCGTCGCCGTGCGGTCGAAGCGGTACGGGTACGGCTCGCGGCCGGCGTCGCGCATCGCCACGACCTGCGCGCCGCGTCGGGCCCGCTCGGCCTCCAGGCCCGTCAGCTCGTCGTCGCTCACGCGTCCGCCAGCTCGACGAGCACGTCGCCCGACCCCACGCTCGCCCCGGGCGCCACGCGCACCGCCGCCACGACCCCGTCCCGCTCGGCCATCAGTTGATTCTCCATCTTCATCGCCTCGAGCACCACGACGGGCTGGCCCGCGGTCACCGCGTCGCCGACCGCGACGAGGATCTTGACGATCGTGCCCTGCATCGGCGCGACGACGCGGCGGTCGTTGGCGCCGCCGCCCGCGCCGCCCGCGGCGCGCCGCGAGGTGCGCCCCGCGGCGGCGGCGGCGGCGGGCACCCACACCTTGACCTCGAACCGCTTGCCGTCGACCTCCACGGTCGTCGCGCGCGCTGCGGTGGCCGGCGCCGTGCCGGCTGCGTCGGCCGCGGGGGAGGCGACGCCCGAGAGGTCGAGGCGCTGCTCGACCCACTTGGTCGAGTGCGTGACGTCGCGGAAGTCGCGGTGCTCGAGGATCGCCACGTCGGCGGGGATGGTCGTGGCGACGCCCTCGACGCGCATCTCGCGCAGGGCCCGCAGGGTGCGCGCGATCGCGGCGTCGCGGTCGGCGCCCCAGACGACGAGCTTGCCCACCAGGTTGTCGTAGTACTGGCTGACCGTGTCGCCCGCCTCGTAGCCGGCGTCGAAGCGCACCCCGAAGCCGTCGGGCGCGACGAGGCGGGTGATGGTGCCCGGGGAGGGGCGGAACGCGCCGCCCGCCGGGTCCTCGGCGTTGATGCGCACCTCGATGGCGTGGCCGCGGCGCAGGGCCGACACCTCCTTCTGCGTCATCGGGAGCCGCTCGCCCGCGGCGACGCGGATCTGCCACTCCACGAGGTCGATGCCGGTGATCGCCTCGGTGACCGGGTGCTCGACCTGCAGCCGCGTGTTCATCTCGAGGAAGAAGAACTCGCCGTCCTGGTAGATGAACTCGACGGTCCCGGCGTTGTGGTAGCCGACCGCAGTCGCGGCCTTGACGGCCGCCTCGCCGATGCGCCGCTCGAGGGCGCCGGAGATGCCGGGCGCGGGGGCCTCCTCGATGAGCTTCTGATGGCGCCGCTGCGCGGAGCAGTCGCGCAGCGAGACCCACACGACGTTGCCGTGCGTGTCGCCCACGAGCTGCACCTCGACGTGGCGCGGCCAGGTGAGGTACTTCTCGACGTAGACCTCGTCGCGGCCGAAGAACGACTTGGCCTCGCGGCGCGCCGACTCCATCGCCTCGCCCACCTCGGCCGCCGAGCCGACGACCTTCATGCCGCGTCCGCCGCCGCCGTAGGCGGCCTTGATCGCCACGGGCCAGCCGTGCGCCTCGCCGAACGCGACGACCTCGGCGGGGTCGGTGACGAAGTCCGTGGTGCCGGGCACGATCGGTGCGCCGCCCCGCAGCGCCGCGCGGCGGGACGAGACCTTGTCGCCCATCTCCTCGATGGCCGCGGGGGGCGGCCCGATGAAGGCCACGCCCATGTCGGTGATGGCGCGGGCGAAGTCGGCGTTCTCGCTGAAGAACCCGTAGCCGGGGTGCACCGCGTCGGCGCCGCTGCGCCGGATGGCGTCGAGGATCGCGTCGACCCTGAGGTAGCTCTCCGACGCGGCGGCGCCGCCGAGCGCGTACGCCTCGTCCGCGAGCCGCACGTGCAGCGCGTCCCTGTCGAGATCGGAGTACACGGCGACCGTCGCGATGCCCATCTCGCGCGCCGTGCGGATCACGCGCACCGCGATCTCGCCGCGATTGGCGATCAGGATCTTGCGGAGCACGACCCCGTATCCTCGCAGGCGATGCCGGGGGCCGCCAACACTCCCGCGGGCTGGCGCGTGCGCCGCGTCGCGGAGACGGGCAGCACCAACGACGACCTCGTGCGCGAGGCGCGCGACGGCGCGCCGCACCGAACGGTGATCGTCGCCGATCACCAGACCGCGGGACGCGGTCGCCTCGCGCGCACGTGGGAGGCGCCGCCCGGCGCCAACCTGCTGGCCTCGATGCTCTTCCGCACCTCGCACGTCGCGCACCCTCCGCAGGTGCTCGCCCAGGCCGTCGGCGTCGCGGCGCTCCGCGCGGTGCGCGCGCGGCTGCCCCGGCGCGGCGCGGGTGCCGCCGCGCTCAAGTGGCCCAACGACGTGCTCGTGCGCGACGCGAAGTGCGCGGGGATCCTCGCGGTGGGCGAGCGGCCGGGGGACCGCGAGCGGGGCTTCGTGGTCGTGGGTCTGGGGCTCAACGTCGGGTGGTGCCCCGAGGGCGCCACCTCGCTCGCGCGCGAGGGCGCCGCGGCGTGCGCGCCGGTCGACGTGCTCGCGGACGTGTTGCGCGAAATCGACGGCCTCGAGCCGCTCCCCGCGGCCGACCTGCGCGCGACCTACCTCGAGTCGCTCGGCACGCTGGGCCGGCGCGTGCGCGTGGAGCTCGCCACGGGCGGCGGCGAGTCCGTCGAGGGCGATGCGACCGACGTCGACGACGAGGGTCGTCTCGTGGTGACACTCGCGACGCGCGATGCGGGCGGCGCACGCGAGCGCCGCACGATCGACGCTGGCGACGTCGTGCACCTGCGGCCCCTCGCAGACGCGTAGGGTCGGGCCGATGCGCGCGCGCCGCCCGGGATCACCGCGCTGGCTCGTGGCCCTGCTCGCGCTGGCCGCGAGCGTCGTCGCCGGCACGACGGGCGTCGTGCGCGCCACGGACGCGCGGCTCGGCACGATCCGCCGCGACGCGGTCGTGACGCCGGCGCTCGCGGAGCCAGCCGGGGGATTCGAGAACTACCTGCTCGTCGGCTCCGACTCCCGCGAGGGCATCGACCCGTCGGACCCCGACTACGCGGCGATCGGCGCCGACGAGGTGTCGGGCCGCCGCGGCGACACGATCATCCTCTTCCACTACGACGTCGCGACCGGTGCGGGTGCGCTGCTGTCGTTCCCCCGCGACCTGTGGGTGCGCATCGGGGGCGGCGAGGAACGAGGGCGCATCAACACCGCGTACCAGGCGGGGCCCGACGTGCTCGTGCGCACGCTCGCCGCCGAGTTCGGCATTCCCGTGCACCATTACCTCGAGGTCAACTTCGTGGGCTTCAAGCGCCTCGTCGACGCCGTCGGCGGGGTCGAGATCTGCGTGCCGCACCGCGCGCGCGACCGCAAGACCGGCCTCTTCATCCCCCCGGGTTGCTCGACGCTCGACGGCGTCGAGGCCCTCGCGTTCGCCCGCAGCCGCGCCTACGAGGAGCAGGTGGACGGCGAGTGGCGCATCGACGGCACCTCCGACATCGGGCGCGGCAAGCGGCAGCGCGAGTTCATCGCCGCGATGCTCGCAACCACGCTCGAGCGGGTGACGTCCGACCCGATCGCGGTCGGTCGCGTCTTCGAGGGCGCGATCTCCGCGGTGAGCGTGGACGAGCGGCTCGACCTCACGGCGTTCGCCAAGAAGCTGCGGCCCGCCGCGACGGGCGACGTGCGGCGCTACCAGCTCGAGACGTACGGCGACACGGTCGGCGACGCGTCCGTGTTGCGCATCGCCGAGGGCTCAGCCCCGGTGATCGCCTTCTTTTCCGGCACCGGCCCCGCTCCCGAGCCGACCCCCTGAGGCGAATCGCTCGGCCGCGACGGGCGCGCCGAGTCGCTGGCCCTGGGCCGCGTCGCAGCCGAGCAGCCGCAGGCGCTGCAGCTGCTCGTCGGACGTGACCCACTCCGCCACGACCTCCATGTCGAGCGAGTGCGCCAGCTGGATCACGGACCGCACGATCGGGTCGTCGCCGCCGTCGGCGCCCAGGTCGCGCACGAACGCCCCGTCCAGCTTGAGG
>CAXRBC010000204.1:0-4349 GCA_964228515.1 Ilumatobacteraceae bacterium | reverse complement strand
CGCCGGGGCACGTCGCGGCGCCTCGCGGCCCGGCGCGACGGGTTGCGCCTCGTCGCCGACGATGTCGTCGCGTGCCGCGCGTGCCCGCGCCTCGTGCGAGGGCGCGAGCGCGTGGCGCGCGAGCGCCGCGCGGCGTACCGCGACGAGGAGTATTGGGGTCGACCGATCACGGGCTTCGGCGACCCGCGCGCCCGCGTCGTGGTCGTCGGCCTCGCGCCCGGCGCCCACGGCGCCAATCGCACGGGGCGCGTCTTCACCGGCGACCGCAGCGGCGACTGGCTGTACCGCGCCATGCACGGCGCGGGCCTCGCGTCGCAGCCCACGTCCGTCGGGCGCGGCGACGGCCTGCGCCTGCGCGACGCGTGGGTCACCTCGGCGGTGCGCTGCGCGCCGCCCGCCAACGCCCCGACGCCCGCCGAGCGCGCGCGCTGCGCGCCGTACCTGCGCCGAGAGCTCGCGCTGCTCGGGCGCGCGCGCGTGATCGTGTGCCTCGGCGGCTTCGCGTGGCAGGCCGTGTGCGACGAGCTCGGGCTGGCGCCGCGGCCGCGCTTCGCCCACGGCGCGGTCGTCGACGCGGGGCGCTACGTGCTCGTGGCGAGCTACCACCCGAGCCAGCAGAACACGTTCACCGGCACGCTCACGCGCGCGATGCTCGCGTCGGTCTTCCGCCGCGCGGTCCGGCTCGCGGGTCGACGGCCCGCCGGCACCCGGCCGGGGTCGGCCGTCAGTGCGCCGCGGGGGCGCTCCCGTCGGCCTTCTTCTTCGGCGGCGGCACGCCGACGCTGACCGCCCGCTCGGCGAACTCCGGCCACCGCCGGCGGCTCACGATGCTCAGCAGCCGCAGCAGCCGCATCGCCGTCGCGTCCGTCTCCGCCGGCCGCGCGACCACCGACCCGTCGGCGATCATCCGGCCCATGACCTCCTCGCCGAGCGCCGTGCGCACGACGCAGAGCGTCCAGTCGTTGTCCTCGCCGATGCCGCCCGTCGAGATGTCGGCGTGCTCGGCGGCGAAGTCGGGACAGGTCTTGCAGCCTTGCCGCGTCCACTTGTGGCACTCCTTGAGGTCGATCTCGTGGTACGACCCGTCGCGCATCCAGATCTGGAAGACACCCTTGATGTTCATCTTGACCATGTCCTGCTTGCGCAGGCCGTACTTGGCGAGGAAGAGCTCCTCGAAGATCGCGTCGTCGAAGGTCTTCGAGCACAGCAGCCCGACGTTGAAGAGGAATGGCTTGCCGACCTTCCCCGCCTTGCGCTTCCACATGATCGGCGGCACCGACGACTGGCAGCTCATGCCCACGAGCGCGAGCCGGTCGAGCCCCGCGGCCTGCGCGTCGCGCAGCGCCAGCGTGTTGGCCGAGTACGTGTAGCGGCTGCCCGAGGTCGCCAGCACCTCGGCGCGGGTGCGCGCGATCGCCGGCACGGCCTTCCACGACGAGCCGTCGCCCTCGAGCGCGCTCACGAGCGCGGCGTCGATGTAGTCGTGCTCGAGCAGCCAGATGAGCATCGCGCCGACGAACCCGCCGTCCTGGCCCTTGCGGTGCGTCTCGTCGTCGGCCGCGCGCACCAGCAGCAGCTGGCGGTACTGGCCGTACATCTCGTCGTCGGCCCGCGTGCGGCCGAACAGGTGCTGGTCGGCCTCGGCCTCCCAGGTGCGAAAGCGCGGGCACGCCCGCGTGCAGGTGGTGCAGCCCTTCTCGCCGTGCAGGCAGTTGCCCGGCCCGAGCTCGTCCTCGAGGTGGAAGGGGACGTACTTCCCCTCCGCGTGCTCGTAGCCGATCACGTCGTGCGGGCACGACACGACGCAGCCCGCGCAGCCCGTGCACAGGCCCGTCGAGATGACCTCCTCGTGCAGCTCCTTCCACTGTGCCGTCCAGCGCGTCGTCGGCGCCTCGGCGATCGTCACGTCACGACTCTATTGATCCATCGACGCGCGGTCGCGGGCGCCGCGGCTGCGCGCGTCGGTCGCACGACGTGCGCTGGCGCGCGGGCCCCGCCGTCGGCAAGGATGACCGCGTGCCCACGAGCGTGATCACGTACCCGCCAGAGGTCGAGCGATTCCGCGGCGAGGTGCGCGCATGGCTCGAGGCGCACCTCCCGGCCGGCTGGTTCGACGAGGGCTTCGAGATGACGCCGGAGCAGCGCACGGCGTTCAACGCCGGCTGGACGGCCACGCTCTTCGAGGGCGGCTGGATCTGCGCGACCTGGCCCAAGGAGTACGGCGGCAAGGGCCTCAGCGTGCTCGAGGGCGTCGTGCTGGCAGAGGAGTTCGCGCGGGCTCGCGCGCCGATGCGCGCGGACTTCTTCGGCGACACGCTCGTCGGCCCGACGCTCCTCCAGTGGGGGACGGAGGAGCAGAAGCGCGAGTTCCTCCCGAAGATCCTCTCGGGCCAGATGTCGTGGTGCCAGGGCTTCAGCGAGCCCAACTCGGGGAGCGACCTCGCGAGCCTCAAGACCTCGGCGGTGCTGGACGGCGACGAGTGGGTCATCAACGGTCAGAAGGTCTGGACGACGCAGGGCCACCACGCCGACTACTGCTTCCTCCTGACCCGCACCGACCCCGCGGCGCCGAAGCACAAGGGCATCTCGTATCTCCTCGTGCCGATGCGCCAGCCGGGCGTCGAGGTGCGCGGCATCACCCAGCCCGACGGCACCGCCGAGTTCTGCGAGGTGTTCTTCACCGACGCGCGCTGCCCGAAGGACAACGTGGTCGGCGGGGTCAACAACGGCTGGCAGGTCGCCAACTCGACGCTCGCCTTCGAGCGCGGCATGTCGGCGACCACCGGCTACCGCCGCTTCGCCGAGGAGTACGACCTCATGGTCGCCGAAGCGCGCCGCAACGGCGCGATCGACGACCCGCTCATCCGCCAGCGCCTCGCGACCTACTGGACCAAGATCCAGATCCTCCGCTTCAACGGCCTGCGGTCGCTCGGAGCGACGCTCGGGGACAAGAAGGACCTCGGCGTCGTCGCCCTCGGCGTGACCAACAAGATGTTCTGGAGCGAGATGCATCAGCGCGCCATGGAGCTCGCGCTCGACATCTGGGGCGCCGACGCGATGCTCATCGACGCCGGCCCCGCGAGCCGCTCGTGGCCGGGCGCGATGCGCGACCGCCGCCGCGCCGGCTACCCGACGAGCCCGATGATGTCGGCGTTCTTCTTCTCGCGCTCGGAGACGATCTGGGGCGGCACCAGCCAGATCCAGCGCAACATCGTGGGCGAGCGCATGCTGGGCCTGCCCAAGGAACCGAAGCCGGCCTGACCGTGGGGTTCTTCGCGGCCGTCACGTCCTGCATCCGCAACTACGCGGGCTTCCGCGGGCGTGCGTCGCGCGCCGAGTACTGGTGGTGGACGCTCTTCGTGATCCTCGTGGAGGCCGCCACCTCGGGCCTCGGCGACGCGGTCGGCGGCCTCGTGGGCGCCGCGCTCGTGCTGCCGAGCATCGCGGTCGCGGTGCGCCGCATGCACGACACCGACC
Source organism: Ilumatobacteraceae bacterium (assembly GCA_964228515.1). Classification (GTDB taxonomy): domain Bacteria; phylum Actinomycetota; class Acidimicrobiia; order Acidimicrobiales; family Ilumatobacteraceae; genus CAXRBC01. The sequence goes on along the minus strand of CAXRBC010000204.1, from coordinate 872 downwards.
ACCGCGGATGGTGGCAGCTCGTGCCGATCGCCAACCTCGTGTTCGCCCTGCGCCGCGGCGACACGGGGGAGAATCGCTTCGGCCCCCCGCCGCCGCCCACGCGGCTCGCGCAGTGACGACGCGCCGCTCCGCCGAGCCGCTCGCGCAGGTCGCACTCACCTCGCCGATCGGCCGGCTCACCGTCCGCGCCACCGCACGCGGCATCTGCGCGATCGACGTGGGACGGCGCGGTCGCGGGTCCGCCTCGGGCAACGGGCGCGCGCGCCCCGCGCCGCGGTCGACGCCCGCGGGCGAGGCGCGGCGCGCCTTTCGCCACGCGTCCCGCGCCGCGCACGAACTGCACGAGTACTTCGCGGGCAGGCGACGCCGCTTCACGGTGCCGCTCGACCTCGCGGGCACCGACTTCCAGCGCCGCGCGTGGGCGGCGATGCGCCGCGTCCCCTACGGCGCGACGATGTCGTACGCGCAGCAGGCACGCCGCGCCGGCGCGCCCCGCGCGGTGCGGGCGGTCGGCTCGGCCAACGGCGCGAACCCCGTGCCGATCATCGTGCCGTGCCACCGCATCGTGGCGAGCGACGGCTCGCTCGGCGGGTACGCGCTCGGCCTCGCGGCCAAGCGTCGGCTCCTCGCGCTCGAGTCCCGCCGCGCCTGACGCGCGGCCGGGCGCGGCACCGCGCCGTTCGGCGCGTCAGTGCAGCTGCGTGAAGCCGAAGCAGGCGCGCAGGTGCTCGTCGGTGAGCACCTCGCGAGGCGCGCCGGCGGCGACGACGCGCTGGGCGAGCAGCAGCACGTGCGAGGCGCGCTCGGCGTCGCCGAGGTCGTGCGTCGACATCACCACCGTGACGCCCCGCGCGCGCTCGGCCTCGACGATC
>CAXRBC010000203.1:0-3090 GCA_964228515.1 Ilumatobacteraceae bacterium | reverse complement strand
GGGGTGCGCCACCCGCGCTGGACCTGGCGCTTCCTGCGCAGCGAGCCGATCACGTTCTCCGCCGTCGCCGGCCGCGCGGACCTCGACGGCACGCGCGCGATCAGCCTGTCGGCATACGTCAACTCCCAGTTCGACCCCACGCTCTCGTGGCGCGACGTCGAGTGGATCCGCGAGGAGTCGGGCCTGCCGCTGATGCTCAAGGGGATCCAGTGCGTGGAGGACGCCCGCATCGCGGCGTCGATGGGCATCGATGCGATCGCGCTGTCCAATCACGGCGGCCGTCAGCTCGACGGCTCGCCCGCGCCCATCGAGCTGCTGCCGCCGGTGATGGCTGCGGTCGGCGACTCGATCGAGGTGCTCGTCGACGGCGGGGTGCGCCGTGGCAGCGACGTGGTCAAGGCGGTGGCGCTCGGCGCGAGGGCCGCGATGTGTGGCCGGCCGTACCTCTACGGGCTCGGTGCGGGTGGCGAGCTCGGCGTGCGCTGGGTCATCGACCACCTCACGCAGGGCATCTCGCGCACCATGGCGCTCATCGGCGCGACGTCGGTGCGGGGCCTGCGCGGCCGCGCGAGCGTCTCGCGCGGGCGCTGAGCGCGCCGGGGCGCGCTACTTCTTCTTGACGGGCTTCTTGCGGGCGCCGTAGCGCTTGTTGAAGCGCTCGACGCGACCGGCCGAGTCGATGATCTTCATCTGGCCGGTGTAGTACGGGTGGCTCGCGTTGGAGATCTCGAGGTTGACGAGCGGGTAGGTGTTGCCGTCCTCCCACTGGACCGTGCGCGAGGGGTCGACCTTGACGGTCGAGCGCGTGAGGAAGCGGTAGTCGGCCGAGGCGTCCTCGAAGACGACGAACCGGTACTCGGGGTGGATGCCGCTTTTCACGGGTGGGCATGCTATCGGCGCCCCCGATACACTCGCGGGGTGCCAAATCGCTGCGACGTGCTGGACAAGGTCCCGTCCAAGGGCTACTCCATCTCGCACTCCCACATCCGCACGAAGCGCTGGTGGAGGGTCAACTCCAAGAAGCGCCGATTCTGGCTGCCCTCGGAGCGCCGCTGGGTGACGCTCCACGTGAGCGCCAAGGGCATCCGCACCATCGACAAGCGCGGCATCGAGTCGGTCGTGGCCGAGATGCGCCGCGCGGGCGAGAAGGTCTGACGTGGCCGCGAAGAGCAAGGACCGCCGTCCCATCATCAAGCTCCGCTCGACCGCGGACACGGGCTACACGTACGTGACCCGCAAGAACAAGGTCAACACCCGCGAGCGCATCGAGCTCAAGAAGTACGACCCGATCGTGCGCAAGCACGTCGTGTTCAAGGACGAGCGCTAGCAGCCCCGTCGGCGGGCGACGCCCGCCGCGACCGCCGGTACCTCCGCCCGCCAGCGCCGGGGCGAGGTCGTCGCGCAGGTCCTCGAAGGGCTCGAGGCCGACCGAGATCCTCAGCGTCCCCTCGCCGATGAGCGCCGCCTCCCGCGCGTCGGGCCCGAGCGCGCCGTGCGTGCTCGAGACCGAGTGCGACACCAGCGTCTCGGGGCCGCCCAGCGTCACCGCAGGTCGCGCCACGCGCAGCCGCGACATCAGCCGCGACGCCGCCTCGCGGCCGCCGCGCGGGTCGACGGAGAGGATCGAGCCGAGCCGGCGCATCTGGCGCGCCGCGAGCTCGTGCTGCGGGTGGCTCGCGAGCGCCGGGTGCCACGCGGCCGCGACCGCGGGCTGCGACTCGAGCCACTCGGCGAGGCGGTGCGCGGTCGCGCACTGACGATCGAGCCGCACGTCGAGGGTGCGGAGGCCCTTGAGCGCCGAGGCCGCGTCGTAGGGCGAGGCCGTCGCACCGTGCAGCACCGAGTACGACCAGATCGCGTCGACGAGCTCGCGCTCCCCGCTCACCACGCCGATGGTCGCGTCGTTGAGCCCCGCGATGCCCTTGGTCGCCGAGTGCAGCACGAGCGACACGCCGAAGTCGTGCGGGCGCTGGCCGAGCGGCGTGGCGAGCGTGGAGTCGACCAGCGTGTACGGGCCGCGGATCGCGCCGAGGGCCGCGAGGTCCACGATCTGGGTGCGCGGATTCGAGGGCGTCTCGGCCATCACGAGCATCGTGCGACCGGGCCGCACGGCCTCGGCGAATGCGCCGGGCCGGGCGCCGTCGACCCAGGTGACCTCGATGCCGAGGCGCGCGCACGGCCCGGCGAGGAACGCGTGCGTGCCCCCGTAGCACGACGCCTGCGCCACGACGTGGCTGCCCGTCCCGCAGAGCGCGAGCACCGTCGTGGCGATCGCGCCCATGCCGGATCCGAAGGCGAGCGCCGACTCGGCGCCCTCGAGCTCGGCGATCGCGCGCTCGAAGGCGTCGGTCGTCGGGTTGCCCCAGCGCGAGTAGTAGCCCGTGCCGTGCAGGGTGCGCGTGTGCGTCTCGCCGGCCTCGAGTCCGTCGTACGACCACGTGCTCGACGGCCAGATCGCCGGGGCGAGGCTGCGAGATGCGTCACGCCCGACGTGGACTGCGCGCGTCTCGGGGCGCATCGGCCGGTCCTGTGGCACGGGCTCAGGGTAACGACGAGGTAGGTTCGGCGGATGCTCATCGTCTCGCGTCGTACGGCCACGTCCCTCCTCGCGGCGGTCGCGCTCGTCGCGACGCTCGTCCCCGGTGCGCCCGCGGGCGCCGACTCCGGCGCGAGCCCGCTGTCGGGTCTGGCGGGCGGCGCGGGTCAGCCGGTCGTGATGGTCAAGTACGGCACTGCGCGGCCCGACCGCCCCCACTACGGGCTCAACCAGGCGGACCTCGTGTACGTCGAGGAGGTGGAGTGGGGCCTCACGCGCATCGCCGCGATGTTCAACTCCCGGTTCCCCTCGGTCGCGGGGCCCACGCGCAGCGCGCGCATCTCCGACCTCGAGATCCTCGAGCAGTTCGACTCGCCGGGCCTCGCGTACAGCGGCGCCAACGACGTGCTCCTGAAGGCCGTGCGCCGGTCCAACGCCGTGTCGCTGTCGCCGAGCGAGCGCTCGTCGTACTACTACCGCAACCTCTCGAAGCCCGCGCCGCACAACCAGCTGGTCCGCCTCGCCACGATGATGGCCAAGGAGACCAAGGTCGG
>CAXRBC010000202.1:0-3415 GCA_964228515.1 Ilumatobacteraceae bacterium | reverse complement strand
GTGGGCCGACTCGTCGGCGACCGCCTGCTCGCCCGTGGCGCGGAGCGCACCGTGCGGGCGTGCGGACTCGGCGGCGCTGCGGGCCTCGCCGCGGGGCTCGTCGCCGCGCTCGCGCTCTCACCCGCGCGACCCACGGCCGCGCTCGTCGCGATCAACGCCGGGTTCGCGGTGGCCGGCTTCGCGATCGGCCCGATGATCCCCGCGTACATCGCCGCGGCCGGCGCCCAGCCGGGCATCGCGCCCGCCGCTGGCATCGCGCGGCTCAACCTCATCGGACTGTCGGGATTCTTCATCGGCCCGATCACGATCGGCGTCCTCGCCGACGCGACGTCGCTCTCGGCCGCGTGGGTGTTCCCCGCAGCGACGCTCGCGGTCTCGGGCCTGCTCGCCCCTACGGTCCGCCCGCGGCCAGCGCCGACCCGAGCGCCGACTCCAGCTCCGACTCGCTGAGCACGCCGAGTCGCGTCGTCGCCGCGCCCGCCGCGTCGATGAACACCCACGCCGGCTGGTACGGCACGCCGTAGCGAGCGAACACCTCGCCCGCGCGGTCGGTCACCTGCGCGAAGGTCAGCCCCGCGTCGGCGACGAATCTCGCGATCGCCTCGTCCGTCCCGTTCCACGCGACGCCGACCACCGGCACCCGCCCGCTCCACCTCCGCGCCGCCTCCTCGACCGAGGGGGCCTCCATCCGGCACGTGCCTCAACCGGGGGCCCAGAACCAGAGTGCGACCGGCCGCTGCGCGAGCGCCGGGTCGTCGAGCGCCGACGACGTCGTGACCGCGGGTGCGGCGCCGGCGCTGGCCGCGCCGGCGGTCGCGGCGTCGGAGCGTGCGGCGTCGCCATCGGCCGCGCACCCCCACGGCGCCACGCACGCCGCAGCCACGGCGAGCGCCCGCCACGCGCGACGCACCCCTCGCGTCCCGGCCGCGCCCATGCCCGCACCGTAGGCGACCTGGCCTCGGGCCCGGCGCACCGCCCGCCGTACGCTTCGTCCATGACGCTGCGCCACAAGCCGGGCACCCGCTGGGACGACGTGTGGGCCCGCGCCCGCGCCGCCGCACCCGAGGCCTTCGACGCCGCGCGGGCGGCCAACCTGATCTGTGGCGAGTGGCGCCACGTCGGCGAGGTGCTGCCGCACGCGCTCGCGGTGGACGGCACCGTCATCCCGGGGCCGCCGCGCATCGACCACGACGCCGCGGTCGCCGCCGTCGCGCACGCGGTGCGCATCGATGCCGAGTGGTCGCGCACGCCGCTCGACGAGCGCCGGCGCCGCGTGGCCGCCGCCGTGGCGATGCTGCGAGAGCACCGCGACACGATCGCGCTGCTGCTCATGTGGGAGATCGGCAAGCCGTGGCGCATCGCGTGCGCCGACGTCGACCGCTGCCTCGACGGCGTCGACTGGTACCTCGGCGAGATCGAGCGGCAGATGGACGGCCGCTCGCCGCTCGCCGGCCCGGTGTCCAACATCGCGTCGTGGAACTACCCGCTCAGCGTCCTCGTGCACGCCGAGCTCGTGCAGCTCCTCGCGGGCAACGCCGTGATCGCCAAGACGCCCTCGCAGGGCGGCTTCCACGCACTCACGCTGTCGCACGCGCTCATGGCGCGCGCCGGCCTGCCCGTGACGCTGCTCTCGGGGGTCGGGGGCCAGCTCAGCGACGCGCTCATCTCGTCGCCGCAGCTCGGCGCGCTCGCGTTCGTCGGCGGCCGCGCCAACGGACGCAAGGCCGCCACCACGCTCGCCGACCTGCGCAAGCGCCACATCCTCGAGCAGGAGGGCCTCAACGTCTGGGGCGTGTGGGACTTCTCCCAGTGGTCCACGCTCGCGGGTCACCTGCGCAAGGGCTTCGAGTACGCCAAGCAGCGCTGCACCGCCTACCCGCGCTACGCCGTGCAGCGCCGGCTGCTGCCGGACTTCCTCGCGACGTACCAGTCGGTCATCGCGTCGCTGCGATTCGGCAACCCGTTCGCGGTGGAGGCCGACGACGACGCGCTGCCCGAGCTCGACTTCGGCCCCGTCATCGCGCGCGCCAAGGCCGACGACCTGCGCGCCCGCTACGACGAGGCGATCGACACCGGCGGCATCCCGCTCTCGCACGGCGACCTCTCCGCCGGGCGCTTCCTCGACGGCCAGGACGTGGCGTCGTACGTCGCGCCGGCGTGCGTGCTCGAGCCGCCGAGCGCCTGGTCGCTGCACCACAGCGAGCCCTTCGGTCCGATCGACTCGATCGTCATCGTCGATACGGAAGCCGAGCTGCTCGCCGCGATGAACGCCTCCAACGGCTCGCTCGTCGCCTCCCTCGCGACCGACGACCTCGCGCTCGCCGAACGGATCCGCCCCGACGTGCAGTCCTTCAAGTTCGGGGTCAACGCACCGCGCAGCCGCGGCGACCGCCAGGAGGTCTTCGGCGGGCGCGGCGCCTCGTGGCGCGGGGCGTTCGTCGGCGGTGACCTGCTCGTGGACGCGGTCACCGACGGCGACCGACCGCTCTTCGGCAACTTCCCGAACGGCTCGCTCTACCCGCCCGTCACCTGATCACGGCCGGGCGAGCCGCGTCGACGATCGACGCATCAGCCGGGCCGGTGCGCGAGGCGCAGCGACCGCCAGGACCCGTCCGCGGTCCACCCGCCGTCGACGGGCAACGCGACGCCGTTGACGAAGCCCGACCGCTCGCCGTCGGCGAGCCACGCGATGGCCTCGGCGATGTCGTCCGGCCGCGCGAAGCGTCCCATCGGGACGTGCTCGGTGATGTCGGCGTCGTCGTAGTTGCCGGCCTGGTCCTTGGCGTCCATCTCGGTCTTCACCCAGCCGGGACACACCGCGTTGACCCGCACGCCGCGCGCGCCCCACTCCACCGCGAGGGTGCGGGTGAGGCCGACGACGCCGTGCTTGCTCGCGTTGTACGCGCTGCGGCTCGCGACGCCCCGCAGCCCCGCCACCGACGCGACGTTGACCACCGCGCCCGCGCCGGCCTCGAGCATGTGCCGACCGAAGGCCTTGGCGAGCAGGAACGGCCCCACGAGGTTGACCTCGAGCACGCGCCGGTACGTGTCGGCGGGCGTCTCGAGCGCGGGCAGGATGCACGAGATCCCCGCGTTGTTGACGAGCGCGTCCACGCGCCCGTACTCCTCCATCGTGCGCGCCGCGGCCCGTTCGGCGAAGGCCTCGCTCGCCACGTCGCCGGCGAGGTGGATGGCGCGCGCGCCCGCGCGCGGTGCGCACTCCTGCAGGTCCAACAGCACGAGGGCCCATCCCCGCTCGGCGAGCAGGTCGGCGGTGCGCCTGCCGATCCCCTGTGCCGCACCCGTGACCACGGCGACGCGCGCTGCCGTGCCCACGGCGTCAGGCTACGCGCTCGTCGCGTCGCGGTACTCGGGCGGCACGCCGACCTGGCGCCACGCGACGATCAGTCCATCG
>CAXRBC010000201.1:0-3689 GCA_964228515.1 Ilumatobacteraceae bacterium | reverse complement strand
CGCTTCGGCTGGCTGCTCGGCGTCGTGCTGGTCGCGCTCGCCGCCGTGCAGCTCCTGCGCGGCTTCGGTCGCATGTCGAACGTGATCCTTGCGCTCGCGACCGCCGCGTTCTTCATGTCGTTCCTCGCGTGGGCCGCGTCGGGGGAGTCGTTCAGCTTCGTCGGCATGTTGCAGGACACCGTCAGCCGCAGCGTGCCGATCACGCTCGGGGCGCTCGGCGGCATCCTCAGCGAGCGCAGCGGGGTTATCAACATCTCGATCGAGGGCATGCTGCTCGGCGCGGCCTGCACGAGCGCCATCGCGGGCTCGCTCGTCAACCTCTGGGTCGGCACGCTCGTCGGGATCGGCACGGGCGTGGCGCTCGCGGCCGTGCTCGCCGTGCTCTCGATCCGCTACCGCGTCGACCAGGTGATCGTCGGCTTCGCGATCAACTTCTTCGCCCTCGGTATCACGTCCTTCGTCTCGTTCCGCGTGCTGGTGCCCAACCCGGACTTCAACGGCCTGTCGCCGGTGATGCCCGTGCGCATCCCGCTGCTCGCCGACATCCCGTTCCTCGGCGAGATCCTCTTCGTCCAGACGGTCTTCGTGTACGCGTCGTTCGCCGCCGTCGCGCTGCTCACCTGGGCGCTGTACCGCACGCGCTGGGGCCTGCGCACCCGCGCGATCGGCGAGTACCCCAAGGCGGCGGGCACCCTCGGCGTCGACGTGCTGCGCCTGCGCTACCGCAACCTGCTGCTCGCGGGCGGCGTCGCGGGCTTCGGCGGGGCGTGGTGGCCGATCGGCACCGTCGGGCGCTTCGACCAGAACATCACCGGCGGTCGCGGCTTCATCGCTCTGGCGGCCGTGATCTTCGGTCGCTGGCATCCCGTCGGCGCGTTCTGCGGCGCGCTCGTCTTCGCGCTCGCGGAGGCGGTGCGGCTCAAGATCGGCAACTTCGACACGGGGATCCCGAGCGAGTTCCTGCTCATGGCGCCGTACGTGGTGACGCTCGTGGTCGTCGCCGGCTTCATCGGTGCGAGCCGCGCGCCCAAGGCCGCCGGCCAGCCGTACGACGAGCAGTAGTCGCTCGCACGCCGGCGCGGCGCGCCGGCGCATCGGCCAGATCCGCTAGGCGCCCTTCGGGCGGAAGGCGGCGATGCCGTCGCCGAGCTCGATGCGCGGGCCCCCGATGAGGTCGACGCAGTAGGGCACGGCGGGCATCACCGCGTCGAGGCACTCGGCGATCGACGACGGCTTGCCCGGGAGGTTGACGTACAGCGTCGCGCCGCGGATGCCCGCAGTCTGGCGGGAGAGGATCGCCGTCGGCACGACGCGCAGGCTGGTCGCGCGCATGAGCTCGCCGAAGCCGGGCATCATCTTCTCGCACACGGCCTCGGTGGCCTCGGGCGTCACGTCGCGCGGTGCGGGGCCGGTGCCGCCGGTGGTGACGACGAGGCAGCAGCCCTCGTCGTCGGCGAGCGCGGCGAGGGTGTCGGCGACGACGTCGAGCTCGTCCGGGATCACGCGCGCGACGACCTCCCATGGCGACGTGACGTGGCGCGCCATCCACTCGCTGATGGCGGGGCCACCTCGATCCTCGTACACGCCGGCCGACGCGCGGTCGGAGACCGTGACGATGCCGATGCGCGCGGGCCCGACCGGCGCGCCGGCGCTCACCAGTGCACCTGCGAGGGGTCGGAGTACGCGCGCCCGAGGGTCACGCGGCGCGCGAGCGACTTCCAGATCTGGCGGGCGCCGAAGCGCACACCGGCCAGCGAGCGCGCGGAGAACGACACGGCCTGGAGTTGCTCGACCGCGCCGCGGAACGACCGGAGGAGGCTCGCCTCGACGGGCCCCAGCAGGCGGGGCGGCACGCTCGCGGGGAACGTGCGGATCGCGTAGCCGAAGCGCTCGTGGTCCATCGCGTAGGTGGCGGCGAGGCGGTTGGCCGTGTGCTGGTCGCAGACCTCGGAGAGCGCGATCCCGAACCCCTGGTTGTGCCGCTCGAGGGAGAGGTCGGTGCCCGCGCGTCGGTTGACCTCCGCCACGAGCGCGGCCATCTCCTCGGGACGCTCCACCTGCACGCGCATCGTGTAGTCGAAGCGGTCGGGCTGGACGATGTGCGTCTGCGGCAGGAAGTGATGGTCGACCATGAACTCGTCGGTGTGCTCGGCGATCGCGCGAGCGAAGCGTGCGAAGCTCGCGGCCACGTCGATGCGGCCGTCGGCGAGCTCGTCGGGGCACAGCTCGATCGCGCGGTCCGGGGTGCCGGGTGCGCGAGAGAAGATGCGGTTTTCCCAGGCCGAGTACGCGCGGGCGAGCGGGTCTCGCGTGGCGTAGACGCGCAGCCACTCGGGGGAGGAGAGGATCTCGTCGATCTCGCGCATCGGGAGGTCGACGAGCTTGGGCAGCCCGTTGACCCCCTTCTCGTGGATCGTCTGCGAGCGGGCGATGTGGGGACCGACGAGCTTCTCGACGCGCTCGGCGTCGTAGCTGCCGTTGGCCTTGGCGAGAAGGAGCTTGAGGCTGCTGCAGGCGACCTTGGTGGTCGGGCAGTACATCACCTTGATGCGCGGGGCGACGAGGATGAAGCCCGCGTAGGGCGCGAGCGCGAACCGTCCGCGGCGCGCCACGCTCAGGCCCCCGCCGCGTGGGCCGCGTCCGCGGCGTGGGCAGCGCGGGCCGTCCCCGCCGCTCGGCCGTCCCGCCCGCCGGCCGGCACGACCAGTGCGGCGAACACCATGCGCACCGAGTCCTCGAGCGTCTCGCCCTGCCCGACCACGAGGTCGGGGTCGGTCGGCGGCTCGTACGGGGCGTCGACCCCCGAGACGCCGGTCATCTCGCCCGCCCGCACCTTGGCGTAGAAGCCCTTGGTGTCGCGCCGCTCGCACTCGGCGAGCGGGGTGGCGACGTGCACCTCGAGGAAGCGCAGCCCGTCGGCGGCGTGCGCGGCGCGCGCCGCGTCGCGACCCGCGCGGAACGGCGAGATGATCGGCACGATCGCGACGAGCCCGGCGTCGGCCACGAGGCGGGCGACCTCGCCGACCCGGCGGACGTTTTCGGTGCGGTCGGCGTCCGAGTAGCCGAGGCCCGCGTTGAGGCCGTGGCGCAGGTTGTCGCCGTCGAGCACGTAGGCGGGTCGGCCGACGTCGAGCAGGGTGCGGGCCAGGCCGTTGGCGATCGTCGACTTCCCCGAGCCGGAGAGGCCGGTGAGCCAGACCGTCGCGCCGTCGAGCCCGTGCGCGTCCCGGCGCTCGGCGCGGGTCACGCTCGGGGCGTGCCAGACGGGTCCGGTCACGCGCGCCTCCGGGCCGGGGTCGCGGTCATGAGCGCGGCGAGAGCAGCATGCCCGCCGCGCAGGTCTGGCCGCTCGCCTCGTCGACGAGGATGAACGACCCCGTCGTGCGGTTGAGGTGGTAGTCGTCGTAGTGCAGGGGCACCGTGGTGTGCAGTGCGACACGACCGATCTCGTTCATGGCGAGCGACTCGGCGCCCTGCTCTCGGCTCAGCGTCGAGATGTTGAGCCGGTAGTTCACCCCCGTGACCTTGGCGCGTGCGAGGCGCGTGGTGTGCTTGAGCGAGTAGATGCGTCCCGGCGCGAGTGGCGCGGCGTCGTCGAGCCAGCAGAGCATGGCCTCGAGCTCCTGTGAGGAGCGCGGGCGGTTGTTGGGTCGGCAGATCATGTCGCCGCGGCTGATCGAGAGATCGTC
>CAXRBC010000200.1:0-2262 GCA_964228515.1 Ilumatobacteraceae bacterium | reverse complement strand
GTCTCCCGTGAGCACGCCGTACGGCGCCTCGTCGCCCTCGCGCTCCCAGACCACGATCGAGATGGACTCGGGCGTGTGGCCGGGCGTGTCGCGGATCTCGAGCACCACCTCGCCGAGCGACAGGCGGTGGCCATCCGCCAGTGCCTCGGCGGGGAACTCGGTGCGGGCCGCCCCGATCGTGCCGTACGAGATGACCGCGCCCGTGGCGCGCTGCAGCTCGAGGTGACCCGAGAGGAAGTCCGCGTGGAAGTGCGTCTCGATGACGCGCTCGATGGTGAGCCCGGCTGCACGCGCGTCGGCGAGGTAGCCGCTCACGTCTCGCTGCGGGTCGACGACGACGGCCCGGCCCGTGCTCGTGTCGCCGATCAGGTACGACGCGTGCGAGAGGCAGGCGAGGTAGTACTGCCGAAAGTGCATAAATGTACGGACAACCACGACCCTATGGTACGGTGTGACCGCTGTCAATCGAGCCCCGCCTCGCGCGGGAAGGAGGCGACGTGATCGCCGCACTGCTCCCCGACCGGCTGCCGTGGTGGCTCGCCGGGCCCGCCCTCGGCTTGCTGGTCGTGGGGTTCTTCCTGGTGGCCAACCAGCCGCTCGGCGCCACCGGCGCGTACGTCGAGACGGCCAACACGGTCATGCGCCGCCCGGGCGCCGTGACGTGGCGCGCGTGGTACTTCGTCGGCATCGCGGTCGGCGGGTGGATCGCCGTGTCGCTGACTGACGTCGGCGTCGACCTGCGCGCGGGCTACGACGTGCTCACGAGCGACGCGGACATGGGGCTGTCGCTGCCCGTCGCGGGGCTCGTCATCTTCGTCGGCGCGGTCGTGATGGGCTACGGCGCGCGCATGGCCGGGGGCTGCACCTCGGGCCACGGCATCTGCGGCACCGCGCAGCGCTCGCCGGCGAGTTGGGCGGCGATGGTCTCGTTCATGGCCACCGCGGTCGTCACGACCGCCATCATCAACGCGATCGGCTGACCGCCGTGACGACGACCCACGACTCGGGCAACGCGACGGCGCCCGCACGCGGCGCCGCGCACGCGGTGGCCGGCCTGCTCTTCGGTGCCGGCTTCGGCTTCGTGCTGGCGGCCGCGAGGCTCCACGAGTACTCCACCATCCACGCGATGCTGTCCCTCGAGGAGATCGACGTGTTCCTCCTCATGGGCGCCGCCATCGGCACGTCCCTCCCGCTGCTCTGGCTGCTCGAGCGCGCCGGCGTGCGCACCAGGCTGGGTGGCCCGCTCGCCCTCTCGCGCTCGCCGATCCGCCGGCACCACGTGGTCGGCGGGGCGCTCTTCGGCATCGGCTGGGCCGTGTCGGGCACCTGCCCCGCGCCCGCCCTCGTGATGCTCGCCTCCGGCGCCGGCCTCGCGATCGTGACGATCGCCGGCCTCTTCGTCGGGCTCGGGCTGCGCGACGCGCAGACCTCCCGCGCCCCTGGCGCGGTGCCCACCGCCGGCGACGGCGAGCAGCGCGAGGTGGTCGCCTCCGCGCGATGACGCGCCGGCCCGTGCGGCGGGCGGGGCGCGCCCCGCTCTGGGAGCAGGTGCTCTCCGACCTGCGCGCGCGACTGGATCGCGGTGAGTTCGCCCGGGGGTTCCCCTCCGACCGCGAGCTCACGACCACGTACCGCGTGAGCCGCCACACCGCACGCGAGGCGGTGCGACACCTGCAGCGGGAGGGCGCCATCTCGCGCCAGCGCGGCCGCGGCAGCTGGGTGCAGCCGCTCGCGCTCGAGCAGCAGGTGGGCCCGCTCTACAGCCTCTTTCGCAGCATCGAGGCCCAGGGTCACGAGCAGCGCAGCGACGTGCTCGACCGCGGCGTGGTGCGCGACGCGCGCATCGCGGCACGGCTCGGCGTGCGGGCGGACGCGAGGCTGTGGCACCTGCGGCGCGTGCGCCGGGCGGACGGCACGCCCTTCGCCGTCGACGACATCTGGCTGCCCGAACGCATCGGCCGCACGCTCGGCGACGTCGACTTCACCCACACGGCCGTCTACGCCGAGCTTGAGCGCCTCGCGGGAGTGCGGCCGGTGCGCGGCTGGGAGCGCATCCGCCCCGGATTGCCGACGCCCGAGCAGCGGCGGCTGCTCGGCATCACGGCGCGCGCCCCCGTCTTCGTCATCCAGCGCTCCACCGAGCACGCGCGCGGACCGCTGGAGTGGCGCGTGACGGTGGTGCGCGGCGACGCGTGGGCCTTCACCGCGACGTGGTCCGGCGGGGGGTCCGACTCGGGGTTCGCGCCCGAGGGGGCGGGGCGG